>JANXAX010000100.1 GCA_025062175.1 Anaerolineae bacterium
CGAGCTTGTCGCGCGATGAACCTCCTTTGATGATCTCGATGTTGCGCTTCGGCACATCCAAACATTTGGCCAGCAAGCGCGTCAGCGCTTCATTGGCTGCCCCCTCCACCGGCGCAGCGGTCAACCGCACCCGCAGCATGTCGGCATGCCAGCCACTGATCTCGTCCCTGTCAGCGCGGGGTGTCACGTGCACGGGAAAGGCAGCGCCTCCGTGCGCTTCGCGGATTTTGAACTCGATCTTGCGCATGACTTCATCTCCTAATGAGACCGTTGCGAATCGAAAAACCGCCTATACCGTAGCCGCTAGGCCATACCCTGTAGCAATAGGTTCTCCAACAGACGTCGTGCCACTTCCAACAGAATTAAGGCGACGATGGGGCTGAAGTCGACCGCGCCAAAGGTAGTGAAACGACGCAAGGGCTCCAACAAAGGGTCGGTGATCTGATACAGCAGGCGAACAGCCGGGTGGTACACATCGATGCGCACCCCCACCACGGGCAGCCAGGAGAGGATGACTCGGGTGAGGATGGCGAGCGAGGTCAGCTGAAACAACAAGTTGACGGACAGGACGAGGAACTGACCGATGTCATGTGCTGTCATTGCCCAGGCTCCCCAAGTATTTGGATTTCTGATATGCCGCCCACACCGCCTTGGAGATCACCGTGCGCAAGCCACCTTTCTCCAGCTGGTAAAGCGCTTCTGCAGACGTACCTCCGGGCGAGGTGACCATGTTACGCAAAACGGCTGGGTGCAAGCGCGAGCGGCGCGCGAACTCGACCGCTCCGCGCATCGTCTGCAGCACCAGCTGCTCAGCCACCCGCCGCGAGAAGCCCATATGGACTCCGGCGTCGATGAGTGCTTCCATAAACAAGAAGACATATGCCGGACCGGTACCGGAGAGGGCGGTCGCCATGTCCAGATAGTCCTCATGATTGACGTAGAGCTCCTCCCCCAGCGCACCTAAAATGGCCTTGGTCTGGGCGCGTTGCTGTTCGCTGGTGCCTGGCGTGGCCGTCCATACCGACATGCCCATGCCAACTTGGGCCGGGGTATTGGGCATCACCCGCACAATGGCAGGATGTTGCAATCCCTTAAGCAGGCGTTCGATCGTCACTCCGGCGACGATGGAGATCACCAGCGCGTCGGGGCGGATGACTCCCCCGTCCAACTCCGCCAACACTTCGCCGATTACTTGCGGCTTGACAGCTAAGACGACGATCTCGCCCCACGAAGCAGCGCGGCGGTTGTCCTGCGTGGCTTGAATGCGATACTGCGCCATCAGCTCCTCACCACGCTCAGGCCGCACATCGCTTGCCATGATGTTCTGGGCCGGCAGGAGCTGTTGATCGAGCAAGCCCTTGATCATCGCCTCGGCCATCACACCGCTGCCGATAAAGCTGATCTTAATGTCCTGGAGCATAGACCTTCCCCATCACCTGGCTAGCGTTCTCCGAAGATGGCCCGGCCGATGCGCACCAATGTGGCTCCTTCCTCGATTGCGACTTCGAAGTCATCCGTCATGCCCATAGAGAGATGTTGCCAGTCGATGTCGGGCAATTCCTGGCGCAGCACCTCTCGCAGCGCGCGCAACGAGGCGAACACCGGTCGCGCCAGCTCCGCAACAGAGACGATCGGCGCCATAGTCATCAGGCCTTGCAGTTTGAGATGCGGAAGGCGGCTGATTGTGCGCACCGTCTGGACGAATTCGGCGCGTATCGCGCGGTCGCGTTGCCAATCGGCCAATGAAAAGCCATATTTGCTGGCTTCGCCGGAGACATTACATTCCAACAACACCGGTACCACACGTTCCGACGCAGCGGCACGGGCTTCCAGACGTTCTGCCAGGCGCAGACTGTCGAGCGAATGGATCATGTCAAAGAGCACTGCCTGGGCCGTCTTGCGATGCTGAATGTGCCCGATCATGTGCCAGACAGGGCGCTCGTATGGCGAGGTGATAGCACCCAATGTCTCCGTCAAGGCTTTTATCTTGGGGATGCCCTCTTCGACACGATTTTCACCGAAGTGACGGACGCCAAGGCAATAAGCAGCCTGCACGACCCTCACAGGTTGTGTCTTGGTGACGGCGACGAGAATGATCTCTTGGGGAGAGCGACCGACCCGTTGCGCTGCTGCGGCGATGCGTGCCTGGACACGCTCCAAGTTGACCGCCAGCGCGTGCGCCACCTGCTCCGCCATCACATCAGTTGCAAAAAGAGCGGTTGATCCTGAGGTGCTGAATCCTTCCTCCATATGTTGCGCTCACCTATGGACTGGCAACGACCCGATATCCGATCACGACACCGAAGCGGCCAGTGCGCCCTCCGTCGCCGCGATGCGAGAAGAAAAGATCGCGCCGGCAGGCAGTGCACACGGCCATCTGCTGCACGCAGCCCACACCCGCCGCCAGCAGCTGCTGACAGTTCGCCTGCCACAAATCCAAGTAGACACGCTGCCCCTCCCGCCGCAACAGCGCCGCGGCCATGTCAGGCAGGGCTGCGGCGAGGGCTTGGATCACCTCGCCACCCACCTCATAGCAACAGGGGCCAATGGACGGGCCGATCACAGCGGTGATGTCGCGCGCGGCGCAGCCCAGCTGCTCCGTCATGACGCGCACCGCGGCAGCGGCCACACTTTGTAGTGTACCGCGCCAGCCGGCGTGCACCAATCCGACCGCCCGGCGTTGTGGGTCGTGGAGCAAAATCGGCACACAGTCGGCAAAACGCATGCTCAGCATCACCCCAGGCTGCGCAGTGACCAGACCATCCGCTGCAGCCGGCAGCCCGCCGTCCCCCCGCCCTGTCACCACGCGTATCGCCGTTCCGTGCATCAAGTGACACTGGACTACTTGCGACCGGGAAATATGCAACGCTTGGTAGATGCGCGCGTGGTTTTGCTCGACGGCCGAGGGGTCATCCCCCACCGCACGGCTGAGGTTCAAAGTAGCATAGGGGGGCCGGCTGACTCCCCCATGGCGGGTGAAAATGGCGTGCACTAAGTGCGGTTGGTCCAGCCACGCCTCAAACTGGTAAACCGGCAGCCCATCCAGCTGGGTCAATCGAAAGCATCCTGTAGAACAAGTTGACATACCTTGGCAAAGAGTGTAACACAAAGGAAAGTGCCGGGCAAACAAATAAGACACCGTGATCGATCAGATAACGCAAGCACGCTTCGCTCCGTTTGTTTGGTATAAAATAACTGAACCGCGACACGTCTGATTTATCATGTGCGGGTTATGATGCGCCATGAGCTAGTGGTTATCGGTGGAGGTCTGGCAGGGTGCGAGGCTGCTTGGCAGGCAGCGCGCTGTGGCATCCGCGTCACTCTGATCGAGATGCGTCCTCTGCGGCGCACGCCTGCCCATGTCACCGACCGGCTAGCCGAGCTCGTATGTTCCAACTCACTGGGTGCGCGTGCAATAGACCGCGCGCTGGGACTGCTCAAAGAAGAGATGCGGCGTATGGATTCCCTGATTATCGCTCAGGCAGAGCACACCGCACTGCCAGCGGGAGGAGCATTGGCGGTCGATCGCGAGCGCTTTGCTGAGGCAGTCACCGCCTGCATTACCACGCATCCCCATATTGAGGTGCAGCGTGCCGAGGCAACCTCAATTCCAGACGTCCCTGTCATCGTCGCCAGCGGACCGCTCACCACAGAGACGCTCGCCCAGGCACTGGTGCAGCTCAGCGGCGAAGAAAATCTGTATTTTTTCGATGCGATGGCGCCGATTGTCGCTGCAGATTCCATCAATATGAAGATCGCCTTTCGTGCCAGTCGCTATGGACGTGGTGAGCAAGAGGAGGGTGACTATATCAACTGTCCCATGACGGAAGCAGAGTACGACCGCTTCTTGGAAGCTTTGCTTTCCGCGGAGCGCATCCCGCTGCGCGATTTTGAGCAGTCCGATGCGCGCTTCTTCGAGGCGTGTCTTCCGGTGGAGGTGTTGGCGGCGCGGGGGCGCGATGCCTTGCGATATGGCCCAATGCGACCCGTGGGACTGGTTGATCCGCGCACAGGGCAACAGCCTTTCGCTGTGGTCCAACTACGCCAGGACAACCTCGCAGCGAGCTTATACAACATGGTGGGATTTCAAACTAACCTGCGCTGGTCTGAGCAGGAGCGCGTCTTCCGGCTTATTCCGGGGTTGGAACGGGCCGAGTTTGTGCGTTTCGGACAGATGCACCGCAACACCTTTGTGAACGCGCCACGAGTGCTGGATAGCTCATTACGCGTACACACGTTGTTGACCAAACGGGATGCGCCGGTGTGGCTGGCAGGGCAGATCACCGGCAGTGAGGGATATGTGGGCAGCGCCTTGACCGGCCTGGTGGCCGGATTGAATGCTGTGTGTTATTTGCGAGGGCGGCCTCCATTAGAATTTCCGCAGAGCACTATGACTGGTGCTTTATTACACTATCTGACCCATGCCGATCCCAAGCATTTCCAACCGATGAAGGCCAATTTTGGTCTTTTGCCTCCACTCGAGCGCCCTCCCCGACGCAAACGCGAGCGCTATCTGGCATTGGCACGGCGTGCGCTGAGCGACCTGGAGTCTGTGCTGCAAGTGATAGCTTCCCTGCGCGTGGCGAGTGGCTGATTCCAGGGGCTCCTCCCACAGGTGTCCATAATTTTTGTTAGCCTTGGCTGGCGCGCAAGGCTTGATCCAGATCTTCTTGCAGGTCGGCGACGTGTTCCAGCCCTACGGACATGCGAAATGTGCCGGGCAAGATGCCCAACGCAGCTAGACGTTCTGGGCCTAGCCAGCGGTGGGTGCTGGTAGCCGGGTTGACAATGAGCGAGTAGCAATCGCCCAATGTGGTGGCAGGCAGGATGATGCGCAGCGCGTCGAGAAAACGTGCGGCACGCGTCTGGTCGCAGTGGGCAATGTCAAAACTCAGCATGGCACCGTAACGTCCCGGTGCGAAGATGCGCTGGGCGATGGAATGCTGAGGATGATCGGGCAAGCCGGCGTAGCGCACCCGTTCTATCAGTGGATGAGCTGCTAAAAACCGGGCGATCTCCTGAGCGTTGGTGCAATGACGTTCCATGCGCAGTGCGAATGTCTTCAGACCGCGCAACGCGAGCCAGGCTTCATTAGGGCCTAAGGGACAGCCCACTTGGATCAGCAACGAATGCAACGCGTCAAAGTCATCCTGGGCACAACTCACCGACCCGGCTAGAACGTCTCCGTGTCCGGAAAGAAATTTGCTGACGCTGTGCACCACAAAGTCAGCGCCCAGCTGAAAAGGCTTCATAAGATAAGGGGTTGTAAAGGTGTTATCTACCACCACACGGGCTCCATAATGGTGCGCCATCTCGATCACAGCGGGTGCGTCAATAATCTTGGTCAGCGGGTTGGTCATCACTTCGAAGTAGACCACGCGCGGCCGGAACGCACGCATCGCGTCCTCCAATCGATTGAGGTCGGTGAAATCGGCGAAGGCGGTCGGTGCACCCAGATGGGGGAAGACATTTTCCACCATCGTATACACACTGCCATACACGTCACTCGAACAGAGGATGCCACCTTTTGCGCCGGCGCCGGCAGCCAATAATGCCAGATGGCTGGCCGCCATCCCTGAAGCACAGACGTGCGTGGTCTCCGCCCCTTCAAGAGTGGAAATGGCGCGTTCCAGGGCAGTGCTCGTCGGCGAACCTTCACGGGAATAGACGTAACCTGGCTCGCGATAAAATAGACGGTCTTCTAGCTGGGCATAATTGTCGTAGAGAAAGGTGGTAGCGTTATAAATGGGCGTGCTAGAGCTCCAAAAGTTATATTTCTCCCACCGCTCGCCAGCGTGGAGGCATTGCGTTTCCATATGACGGTGTAGATAGCGTCCATCAGCCCGGCGATTTTCCGCATGGCGTCGCTGTGTTGCGTTGTGATGCGCGTCCATTGGCAACCCACTTCTCCGGAATGTGAAAAATGGTTTAGGTAGCGGAGGTCTTAACGGCTTCCCAATCGTTGTTCTGCGCGCAAGACCACCTCACGTAGCGCGCGCTTCACAGCCTCAGGTAAAGGGGGCGGGCGATGCTCGGCCAGAATCGCATCCACGCGCTGCGCAGCCCGTGCTTCCATCGAGGTCGCTCCGTGAGAAGCCCAAACCGCGTAGACGTTCTTATCGGCCAGCCGCGAATAGTGGGCTTCGCGGAAGTGGTGCAAAGTGTGAGGATGTTCAAGGTAACTTCCAGTTGGACCGAGCTCCTCGATAACTTCAAGCGCCAGAGTTTCGTCATCCACGCGAACTTCTTTGGTGGCAGCGCGCAGGAATCCCAGGATATCGTCAGCGATCACCATAAGTGCTAAGGAGCCCTGCATGCCAGCATCCATAAACCCCACATCGTGGATAAGGTTGGCGCCGTGCAACAATGCGGTCATCAGACTGAGTGTGACCTCGAAACCACATTGCTGGTCGAGCACTTTGGAATCGGTAGCGCCGCCCAGCCCGAAGACGGGAAGATTGTAGAATTTTCCCAGTACAGTTGCCACACCCTGTTCCTCGGCCAGGACGTAATTGCCCACCATGGTTTGCAAATTGTATGGGCCGCCGTTCCAGCCGGCCACGGCCACCGGCGCTCCTTCACGCACCAATTGAGTCAATACGATACCCAACAAGGTGCCCGCATTCAAAGCGGCCATACAGCCCGCAGTGGTGACCGGCGCGTTGACTCCCCCGGCGTTGAGAGGGATGTACATCTGGGGCAGACCCCGTTCCGCCAGATAGATAGATTTCTGCAGGGCTTCGGCGTTGGCGATCAAACCGGAGGTCAGATTGATATAGCATGCTGCAAACGGGCGCTCCTGGAACGCCTGGCGACCACCCGCCACGATTTCGCACATCTCCACGGCCGCCACACAACCGCTAAGGTCGGGAGTCACGAACACAATCGGTTTGGTGGTGTGATGGAGCATCGCTTCCATCTGATAACGGTCGTAGATGCGTCCGTCCACATCCAAAGGCAAAAACATAGACATGACGAAATCTATCTCGGGCAACGCATCCTGCACAAGGGCCGCTTCGATGACATCTTGCAGCACTGCTTTGCGGCGCGTTCCGGTGCGATGGTCAAGCACATAGAGGCAATCGGAACCACCGCCGAAGTAAGCACGGTATCCGCCAGCCTGGATCACTACACGCCCGTTGCGATCATGCAAGCGCATTTGATGGGGCACTGTGCTCAGCGCACGCTGCACCATGGCTTCTGAGAGACGTACCCAGATGCCGTCCACGCGCGCACCACCGTGTTGCAACAGTTCGCGCGCCTTGGCATCATGCACTTCCACTTCTACCCGATCGAGAATTTCCAGGCTTGCCGCATGGATGCGCTCACACTCTTCGCTCCCCAAGCGTGTGTAATGGGTGATGGCAGTATGCATCGGCTGGGTCTCAATCATAGAATCGGTCTCCAGATCAAGAGAGAGGTTTACTCAAGCCATCCTATAGCCCGCTCGACTGCTTGTAGCCAACGCCGATAGAGACGCTCCCGCTGTACAGCGCCCATATGCGGTTGCCAACACTGTTCAGGGGTCCATTGGGCGCGCAGCGCTTCTGTCGAGCTCCACAGTCCTGCTGCCAGGCCAGCTGCATAGGCGGCGCCCAGAGCGGTGGTTTCGCTGATCTGTGGACGCACCACCGGCACCCCCAAGATGTCCGCCTGGAATTGCATCAACAACGCGTTGCAAACCATCCCACCGTCAACCTTGAGCATTCGAATAGGCATACCGGTGTCCTGTTGCATCGCTTCCAAGACGGCACGCGTCTGAAAGGCAGTTGCCTCCAGCACGGCGCGTGCCAAGTGGCCCTTGTGGGTATGGCGCGTCAGCCCGAAATGGCAGGGCGCATCCAAACGGGTATGATTATCGCCCTCGCGTTCATCGAATCGCTCGTGCTGTTCTCGTTTGTGGTGTTCCTGCTGCTGCAAGGGCGACTACCCGCTGAGATCCCGACCGCCG
>JANXAX010000101.1 GCA_025062175.1 Anaerolineae bacterium
TTGATCAGCAGCTGGGCGATTTGATTGCGATCACAGTACAATGTCGGCAGATTTTCGCTCAGTTCGGTGACCACCCGGATGTTGTCCCAGGAGCGCAGCTGGTTTTCCACCAACAAAAGGGTGTCGCGGACGACTTCGTTGAGATTCGTGGCCACCAGCTCGGTTGTCGAGGCATGGGCATACGTGCGCAACGCCCGCACAATCTCAGCACAACGCCAGCCACTCCGATGGATGGTGAGCAGACCCTTTTGCAATCGTTCGGCATCCAGAGTGCCACTGGCATGGCGGTCGAGGAGGGTTTGACTCACCCCGGTGATGACCTGCAGGGGCGAGTTGATTTCATGGGCGATGCCGGCCACCAAGGTGCCCAGGTCGGCGAGCTTCTGCGATGTCAGCATCTGCCTCTCCATCTGCTTGCGTTCGGTCACATCTCGCATCACATACACCAGGCCATCCAGGCTGTCCTGGACGTGGATGGGAGACACCGAAATGGAGAAAGATCCCCCCAAAGATGGCAGTTCCACCTCGCGTCCGGAAAGGGCCAAGCCGACCTCGTGGGATTTAAGGTCACGCAACAGCACCTCTTGAATGGGACGTCCGAGGATCTCGACAAACCGCACGCCCAGTCGCTCTGCCGTGGCGCGGTTACAGCGCACGATCAAATCGTTCGAGTCGGTGAGGACGATCAAGTCGGAGACGGCATCAAACGTGGCTTCCCATTCTTTCTTGGCACGGCTGATCAAACGCTCGGTGCGCATTGCGCTCAACATATAATGAAGCCGGTTGAGCAGGATCTGCACATTCAGCGGTTTCGTCGCGTAATCGGTGGCGCCCACTTCGAACGCACGGGTCACCGACTGTTGATCTTCCAACACGCTGATCATGACAATAGGGACCTTGTCGCCGCCGGGGAGTTGGCGCAGGCGTGCGCAGGTGGTGAACCCGTCCATCACCGGCATCATCACATCCAGCAGGATCACATCCGGTTTCAGCCGTTCGAAAGCTTCGAGGCATTGCGCACCGTTGACCGCCTCCGCGACCCGGTGTCCCTGCCCTTCGAGCATCCGGCGCAAGATTGAGCGCAGATAGGGATCATCATCCGCGATCAGCACCAGATGGCTGGTCTCGCGAACATCCTGAGGTCTCACATCTGCTTCTGGCTCACTCTCCGATAATTTTGACCAGCACCCGCTTACGTCTGCGACCGTCGAATTCCCCGTAGAAGATCTGCTCCCACGGTCCGAAATCCAACCGTCCGTTCGTGATCGCCACCACGACCTCGCGCCCCATGATGCTGCGCTTGAGATGGGCATCCGCGTTGTCCTCACCATCGTTGTGCGCATATTGTGAGGTGGGCTCGTGGGGCGCGAGCTTCTCCAACCAGCGCTGCATATCCTGGTGTAGACCGCTCTCGTCATCATTGATGAACACACTAGCGGTGATGTGCATCGCGTTGACCAGACACAGCCCTTCCTTGACCCCCGATTTGGCCACCAACGCCTCGACCTGGGGAGTGATGTTTACAAAACCGACCCGTGAAGGCACATGCATCCAGAGGTATTCAGTGAGCGATTTCATAAGAGCCGCTTCCTATCGCGTTTTAAAATCATTGTACACGGAAGCCTGTGGGCGTGCAAGCATTTTTTTCGTGTTACTCGACCCATGCGGGTGTCGTGTTCCGGCAGGTATACACTCCATTCAGACGAACCCCCGAGGACGCTGCAGGGGCGCCTTCCGTCCGCACAGGCGGACGAAAGGTCGCGAGTGGCAAAGGGGCAACACGCCGTGCCTTCACGGGACGCTTCCCATCGCTCTGGTCGGCTTGACCGCCTATCCTTGCGCTCATACAATGCAGCGTGCAGGTTGGCATGCGCTAGTGGGGTGCTGTCGGGGGAGAACCACATGCCGGAACGGATTATGGTGGTGGATGATGACCACCTGACGTTGGAACACATCCGGGTCTTGCTCGAGACAGAGGGGTTCGAGACATTCCTCATCGACAACGGCGTGAGCGCACAGCAAGCATTTCAGCGCGTGCAGCCCCACCTGGTCATCCTAGACATCAGAATGCCGGGTGTCTCCGGGTGGGAGGTGTGTCAGTATCTGAGACAGATCTCGAACGTCCCGATCGTCATCCTGACCTGTCTGGGAGACAAAGAGGACGTCGTCCGGGGGCTCAACGCCGGGGCTGATGACTATGTGGTGAAACCCTTCCGCGATGCGGAACTCTTAGCACGCGTGCGGGCGGTGTTGCGGCGCGCGCAACGGGCACCTTTCTATAATGATATGCCGATGCGCTTCGGCGGCGGCGACTTGATCATCGACCCAACCGAACGCCGCGTGATCGCCTACGGCAAACTGGTGGAGCTCACCGCCACGGAACATCGGATGTTGCTCTTCCTGGCGCGGAACGCCGGACGTGCCCTGCCAGCCCACATGATTTTCAGCAATGTGTGGTCGTATGAGTCCGATACCGGCGAGCAGAGCGTCAAGTGGTACATCTGGAGGTTGCGCCGCAAGATCGAGCAGGATCCGCGCAGGCCGCGCTTCATCCTTACCGAACGCGGCATCGGCTATCGCTTCGCACCCATGTGATCGCAAGACGGACGTGCATCCCTATCTTGTCCTGGCGGTTTGGCGTGATGGGCGCGCATCGTGGGTGCCCTGAGCCCAGCGCGACGACCACGAGGTGAGCACTTGTCGCAGCGCAAGGGTGGTTTACTGGTGCTCGTTTTCACTGCCGGGATGACCGGTTTGGGGGTGGAGCTTGCGGCGGCGCGCCTTTTGGATCCCTTCTTTGGCAACTCGATCGTGGTGTGGGCCAATCTGATCGGGCTGGTGCTCATCTATTTCTCGCTCGGTTACTGGATCGGTGGACGTTGGGCGGACCGTGATCCACGCGAGACCACCCTCTACCAGCTCTGCGCCTGGGCTGGGCTTGGTGTGGGGATCATTCCGTGGGTCGCGGCGCCCATCCTTCACTGGAGCGTCCAGGGGCTCGCGCAGTTCGACTTCGGAATCCTGCTGGGCTCTTTCCTCGGCGTGCTCGCGCTGTTCAGCGTTCCAATGACTCTGTTGGGCTGTGTGTCCCCCTTCGCGATCCGCCTGGCCGTGCGCGAAGTCGGCCACAGCGGGCATGTGGCCGGCAGCATCTACGCGTTGAGCACGCTGGGGAGCATCTTAGGCACCTTTTTGCCCGTGCTCGTGCTCGTTCCGAACATCGGCACACGGCGCACATTTCTCTTCTTTGCGTTGGTCCTGCTGGGGGTCAGCCTGGCCAATCTCTGGCGTTGCGCGCCCCGGCTGGCGTTGCGCTATCTCTGGATGCCGATCCTGGTTGGGGGGTTGGCATTCCTCTGGCACAGCCAGCCCATCCGGGCGGAAGCGGAGACGGTTTACGAGACCGAGTCCATGTACAACTACATCCGGGTGACGCGTTCGGGCGACGACTACTGGCTGCAGCTGAATGAGGGGCTGGGCATCCATTCGGTCTACAGCCCGCACACTGTGCTTTCGGGAGGCATCTGGGACTATTTTCTGATCGCGCCCTATTTCAATCCCCCGCCTTATACGGCTGAGCGCGTGCGCAGTCTGCTGCTGATCGGGCTGGCAGCCGGCACGGTGGCCACCCAGTATACCGCGATCTACGGCGCCATCCCGATTGATGGGGTGGAGCTCGACCCGGTCATCATCGAGGTAGGCCGGCGTTGGTTCGCGATGAATCAACCGAACCTGCACGCGGTCGCCGCGGATGGGCGCTATTATCTGCACACAAGCAAGAAGCAGTATGCAGTGATCGCTGTGGATGCCTATCGGCCACCGTACATCCCATTCCACCTAACCACGCGGGAATTCTTCCAGCAGGTGCGCGCTCACCTGACCCAAGATGGCGTGGTGGCGGTCAACGCCGCACGTTCGGAGACGGATTACGCGCTGGTCAATGCCCTCGCCAGCACGTTGAAGGCGGTCTTTCCCAGCGTGTTTGTCCTGGACGAACCCGGGTTGGGTCGCTTCACCGGCAACAGCCTGGTGATCGCGACGCGACAACCTGCCCGGGCAGCCAACCTGGCGGAGAATGCAGCCAGGATGGAACACGCGCTGTTGCGCGAGGTCGCCGCCCGTTCCCTGACGGCGCCCCTGTGGGAAGTGCACTGCGCCGACGACGCCGCCTGGACGCCTGCCAGTCCCGCGGCAACGTTCACCCCAGTGACAACGTGTATGCCGCCCTTCACCGACGATTGGGCGCCGGTCGAGCAAGTGGTCCATGGCCTGATCCTGCGCTATCTCTTGAGCGGCGATGCCGCGGGGGAGGCAGAAGAACCCGCACAGCCCTAGCCAGGTGACGCCGCCGCGGTGTCATTGCAACAAAGCAAAAGGGGAGCCCGCTTATGCGGGCTCCCCGCGGTGTTGGTGGTGACGGGATTACGCCTTCTTGACGGCGATCTTGCGCGGCTTCTGCGCCTCGGTCTTCGGCAACGTCAGCTTGAGCACCCCGTTCTCGAACACCGCCTCGGCTTTGTTCGGATCGACCTCCACCGGCAGCGAGATGCTGCGCTGGAAGAGGCCGTGGCGACGCTCGCGACAGTAGTACTTGCCCTTCTCTTCTTTCTCTTCCTCCTTCTTGGTCTCGGCCTTGATGGTCAGCGTGTTGCCCACCACCGAGATGTCGACCTCCTCGGGCTTGACGCCGGGCAGCGAAGTCTCGACGATCAACTCGTTATCCGTCTCATAAACGTCCATCGCGAGCGGCTCGAACCCCTCGCGGCGCCAGAGTTGGGTGCCCAGCGGTGAGACGAAGCTCTCCTCGAACAGCCGGTTCATCGCCTCACGCAGCGAGATCATTTCGCGGAAGGGATCCCACCGTACCAGCTCTGCCATAGCCAGACACCTCCTTTCGTGTCACCATTTGTGTTTTCACCTCCCACTCTATGGCAAAGCTGTTAGAATAGCATAAATGTGATGTTAGAAATGCATAAAAGTCAAGCAGGGCGCGGGGGAGTTTGCTCCCCATACAATGCGCTGCCGTCCTCAACGCAAGTACAAGCCGCCGTTGATGTCGAGCGTGGCGCCGGTGATGAATGCCGCCTGGTCGGAGGCAAGGTAACACACGGCGGCGGCGATCTCATCCGGCTGGGCCAGCCGTCCCAGCGGGATGCGTGCCCAGGCGCGCTCCAGGTCTTCGCGCGGCCAGGCGGCCGTCATCTCGGTGGCGGTGGTGCCGGGCGCTATGCAGTTGACCGTCACGCCATAGGGCGCCAGGCGATGCGCCAGGGCCTTGGTCAGCCCGATCAGCCCCGCCTTGGACGCCGCATAATGCACGCCTACCGAAACACCCCCCATCTGACCTGCCACCGAGGAGATGTTGATGATGCGTCCGCGCGGTCCGGCGTCGCGCAGAAAAGGCAGCGCCGCCTGACAGCACAGAAAGGCCCCCTTGAGATTGACTGCCAGCACGCGCTCCCATTCCGGTTCGCTGATCTGCTCGAAAGGGGTCATCGGGCAGATGCCCGCATTATTGACCAGAATGTGCAAGCCGCCGAAACGATCCACCACCCCTCGGATGGCGGTGTGCACCGCCTCGGCGTGGGTCACATCCACCCCACACGGCCAGGCGGCTGCTCCCAGGGCGTGGGCGGCTTGTTCTACGGCCGACGTATCGACATCCCACATGGCGACCCATGCGCCGTGGGCGATCAGGGCCTGGGCGATGGCCTGCCCGATGCCACGTGCCGCGCCGGTGACCACGGCAACACGCCCAGCCAAATCCTCTGCCGTCATCGTCGCTCTCCGAAAGGGCGCTTTGCACTCCCGCTGCCCGATTCAGGCTGGCGCGGAGTGCCCAGAGCTATTGGGTGTCCTTATTCGGATCGTAGCTGCCGGGGATGACCGGCGGCGAAAAGACCGAAACCAACCAGAGGGGTTCTGGCCCATCGGCACGAATTTGGTGGGCGACACCCGGTGGGATGAAGACGGCCACGCCGGGTTGCGTTTCGATCACTTGATCCGCGGTGACCACGGCGCCCCTGCCCGAGAGGATGTACACAATCTCCTCCTCGTTTGCATGGGTGTGAAACGCCGCAGCCGTGCCTCCAGGGAACTCCGCCACGCCAAAGGTCATCCGTTGCGCCTGGCTGTTCTGCGGGCCGATCAGATAATACCAATTGCGGCCCGGCAGGCGATACACCCGGGCACTCTCTAAAGTGGCCGATTCCAGCTTGGGCATCCTAAACCTCCGATGAAAGAATATCCCCAGTATCGAAAAGGGTGAGAATGATGCGTTCTCGCTCAGCAAGAAGCGGGAGATGCGATGTCCGGGCTAATGATCCCCGACGATCACTCCATCGGGATAGCGCTTCAAAAGCAGAGGATCATGAGGCGGCACGAAGATGTCGGCCATCGCGCGCACACGTTCCAGGGCTTGATAGCACTGCGCGATGTCCACCGCCAGGCCCACCGGGTGATTTTTCTCCAGGTTCTCATAGTAGAAGATGGTGTCACCGGGGAAGACGGCACGTCCTTGTTTGGTCTGCACCGTGATCGCCTGGCTGCACAGCGTGTGGCCGCCGATGTAGAACGCCCCGATGCCCGGCACGATCTCGGGCGCCTCGTCGTCGACCAGGATCAGCCGGTCGCGCGCTTCGCTGACCAGATAGGCCAGCACGTCGCGGGGAAAGAGCACGTCGGGCACCAGACTGGGATGCGGGGGATCGAGGGTGCGATGCCACCCCGTGCGCGAGAGGACGAACTTGGCGTTGGGAAAGAGGCGCACATTGGAGCAGTGATCATAGTGCAGATGGGTGATGAAGACATACGCCACCTCGGCGGGGTCGATTCCCTCGCGGCGCAACAAGAGTGGGATGTTCTGGGTGGCCATGTCCATGCGGAAACGTCCCCGCGCGCCCACGCCGGCGATCACAAACGGCTGAATTTCGTCCACATCGCGGATGCCGGTGTCGATCAGCATCACCGTGCCGTCGTCACGGCGCAGGATGAAGAAAAAGAAATCCGCTTCCATCCACTCGTCCCAGCGTGCCAGGTAAAACATCTGCGCGCCGGGAACGCTCTGCTCACAGTACTTCACCGCCTTGATTGTATAAGTCGCCATCCACTAACCTCTCGTCAGGCTGCTTTTGTCTCTTTCACTGCAGGTTGACAGAGACGCCGCCATCCACCACCAGCATGGCGCCGGTACACCAGGCGGCATCGTCGCTGGCGAAGAAGACCACCGGCCCGGCGATGTCCTCGGGCTTGCCGATGCGCCCCAGCGGCGCGCGCCGCGACCAATAGGCACGCACCTCCGGGTCGGCCAGCTGGGCGCGATTGATGTCCGTCTCCACGGTGCCGGGCAACACCGCGTTGCAGGTGATGCCATACGGTCCCAGCGCGATCGCCATCGACTTGATCAAGAGGTTGATTCCCGCCTTCGAGGCACAATAGTGGGCTTGCTGGCTGCCGCCGAACTCGGACGAGATCGAACTGACGGCGATGATGCGTCCGCGCACCCCTTGTTCGATCATCACCCGCGCCACGGCTTGGGAGCATAGAAAATAGCCCTTGAGATTAGTGTCCAGCACCTGGTCCCAGAGTGCCTCGGAGATTTCCATAAAGGGTTTGAAGGGGCAGATGGCCGCGTTGTTCACCAAGATGTCGATCGTGCCCCACTCCTGCACGACGCGCGCCACCATCGCTTGGACCTGTTGGCTGTCGGAAACGTCGCAGTGAATAGCGATGGCCGCGCTGCCGTTCTGGCGGATCTGCTGGGCGACCTCTTCGCCCTCTGGGCCACGCAGATGCACCACGGCCACCTTGGCACCCTCCTGACCGAGGCGCAATGCAATGGCGCGCCCGATGCCGCGCGAACCTCCTGTGACAATGGCAACCTTATCCTTGAGACGCATACCTCCA
>JANXAX010000102.1 GCA_025062175.1 Anaerolineae bacterium
TGGGGAACTTCTTATGACCACGGAACGAAATCACTGTCCCGAGCGAGAAGAACTCGCTCGATAACGTTACCGTTATCGTTCCCGTTACCGTAAACAGTGTAACACAGATTGAGCAAGATGTCAAGAGAAAAAGCGAGATAAAAGATTAAAATTTGCAAACCGGAGTATCGCTAGACGTATATCGCGCTTGGAGAAGGGCGATTGAGCTGCGCGTGCAGGGGTGACCGGCCGGGCCGTCCGCACAAGCGGCTGCATCCACTTCCGGACGGTGGTCTCGGATAACTATCGTGACTCGAGCGTCGGTGCTTCTATTTACCCCGAATGTGAGATATGCCTAACGATGCATCCCCTTTCGCCTGAGACCAACTTTTAGTGTATACTATGCCTCACCGCACGGCGCCGACGAAATTCGATGCGTTATTCGCGGGGGATATGAACCCCCTGGTGCAAAATCTATCCTATGGAGATTTATTTATGAAACACCTCATCAGCATCGCCGATCTTTCACCTGAAGAACTCTGGCATATCCTGAACCGGGCACGCCAGCTAAAAGACGAATGGCGCTCCGGCGGCAACAAGCCGATCCTCAAGGGCAAAGTGATGGGGATGATTTTCCAGAAGCCTTCCTTGCGCACGCGCATCTCGTTTGACGTTGCCATGCTTCAGCTGGGTGGGCAGGCGCTTTATATCTCGCCCGATGAAATCCGCCTGGGTGAACGGGAAAGTGTGCCAGATGTGGCACGCGTGCTCTCGCGCTATGTGGACGTGATCATGGCACGTGTCTTTGCCCATCGTCACATCGTGGAGCTGGCCACTTACTCGCGGGTGCCGGTCATCAACGGGCTTAGCGACTACAGTCACCCGTGCCAGGGCATCGCCGATGTGTTCACCATTTGGGAGAAGCTGGGCTATCTTAAAGGCGTGAAGCTCAGTTACGTAGGGGATGCCAACAACGTGGCTGTCTCATTGCTCTTTGCCGCCACCAAATTGGGGATGGATTTCACCATTGGCCATCCCCCTGGCTACGGATTGCCCTCCGAGGTGTTGGCACGTGCCAAGGAATTTGCACGTCGGTCGGGCAGTCGCATCACTGTCACCCACGATCCGATAGCCGCAGTGCGCGACGCTCAGGTGGTCTATACCGACGTGTGGACCAGTATGGGGCAGGAAGCAGAGAGGGCACAACGGGAGGCAGTCTTCCCGCCATATCAAGTCAATGCGACGTTGCTCTCATATGCACGTCCGGATGCCATTGTGATGCATTGCTTACCAGCGCATCGAGGCCAGGAGATCACCGACGAGGTGGCGGATGGTCCACAGTCAGTGTTGTTTGATCAAGCGGAGAATCGTTTGCACGCGCAGAAGGGGATTCTCGCGTTCTTGATGGTGGATCAGTTCGCTTGACCAGTCCGTAATTGGAGTGTCGTGGTAGACTGGGACGCTGGCATATGGCTGGCAATCGCGAAGCCTATGCATATTGGATGCGCCAGGCAATCGCGCATAGTCAGCGCGCTGATTGGGCAGCTGCTGCAGAAGCGTATCGGCGTGCGTTGACCGAATTCCCGACCAACCTAGCTGCTACCATCGGGCTGGGCAAGGCTTGGATGGAGCTAGGGCAGCTGCAATTTGCCCTCAAGGCGTGTGAGCGCGCGGTGCAGCTGGCGCCCCGTGATCACCTGGCACTCGCGAGCTTGGCCGACGTGCAAGAACGGCTGGGGTTGCTCTCCGAGGCGGCCGCTACCTATGGCATACTGGCCAAAATCGCCACGCAGGAGGGCAACCTACAGGCGGCGGCAGATGCTTGGATGCGCGCCTCGCGCCTCGCACCAGAACGCACCGAAGCGTATCGCCAGCTAGCCTACACACTCGAACGTTTAGGACGTCTTCGCCAGGCAGCGGCAGAGTATGTGTCGCTAGGAGCGATCTACGAACGCCGTAGGGAATGGGATGCGGCGCGCACTTGTTATCAGGAAGCGCTCCGGCTGGATAGCGAAAACAACACGGCGCGTGCACGGCTGCAGGCACTCCAACCTGCCGTCCAGATATCTGGGAAACCCCTATCCTCCGCTGCTGCGGACCGGGCGATTCGAGACACCGCGGAATTGCTTGCCCTCGACCTCAACGAAGACCGCGACACAGCCAAGAGGGATGACCCATTTGAGCGCGCACGTCGGATGGCACTCCAACAGTTGGCGGATTCCGTGTTCGTGACAGAGGGCAAAAGCACCTCTGATTGGGATCTGCTCCAGCTCATCACGCGGGGCATCGAGCGACAGATGCGCGGCCAGTTGCATGAGGCGGTTGAGATCTTCCACAAGATACTTGAAACCGGATACAGTCATCCAGCTCTGTCCTTCAACTTGGGTGTTCTGTATTACGAACAGCACCAATATCAGAGTGCCGTGGAGCCGTTTCGTCGTTCGATGCGTGATCAGGTCTTTACCTTGGGCGCGCACTATGCGCTGGGCCTCACCTACTGGGCTGCCGGCGTGACTGACCAAGCACTGGAACATTTCCTAGAAGTGGCTCGTATGGTCGATTTGACCACCGTGACACCGGACCGGATTGAGCGAGTGAACCAAGCCTACCAGCAGCTGAGGGACCGCTATCTGGCACACCTGGATGGCCGAGATGCTGAAGTTTTCGTCAAAACGTTTACGCGCTTTTTCTCACAACCTGGATGGGAACCCCTGGCCCAACAAGCGCGTCGCAACATGGATAGGCTCACCAACGAGGAGGCGCCGAAGACGCTGGCCGAGTATCTACGCTCTCCCGAAACCGGGGTGATTGTGGACACGTTGGCATTGGTGGATGAGTTAGAAGAACACCGGATGCTGGCAACCGCAGCGGAGCAATGCCTGTACGCCATCAGTCGCGCACCGGATTACCTGCCTCTGTACCTGCGGCTGGCTGAGCTGCAAGCGGCACAGGGATATCACGAGCACGCCAGCGCCTTATATATGAACGTGGTGGAAACCCTCAGAGTGCGCGGAGAACTGCAGCGTGCGCTGCAAATTTGTCGAGATGTGCTTGCGCAATGGCCAATGGATGTCCGCATACGTGCTCAGCTGATCAGATTGCTGCTCGAGCAGGGCGCCATCGAAGAGGCTCTGGAGCAATACCTCATCTTGGCCGATTCATACTACCAGCTGGCCGAGGTGGACCGCGCCCTGGAGCAGTATGAAGCAGCGCTACGCATCGTGACACGTTCACCTGAACAGACGAAGTGGGAAGTGCAAATCCTGAGGCGCATGGGAGACATATTCGTCCAGCGTATGGAGTGGGAACGCGCTACCTGGGCTTATGAATCCATCCTTACTCTTCTGCCCAGCGATGAAGCGGCGCAGCTGCGCTTAGTGGATCTGCACTTCAAGCAGCGGCGCAGCAGCACGGCGTTACAAGTTTTGGATCGATTGTGCCAGTTATACTATAGGCAGGGCAAAGTGGAGGCGATTTACACCGTCCTGCGCGATTTGGTGCACACGTATCCCGATGAGATAGGATTGCGTGCCCGTGCGGCCGAGATCTATGCCGCCCAAGGGCTCACCCAACAGGCGATTGCGGAGTACACTGTGCTCAGCCGCTTGCAATTGCAAGCCGGCTTGCGAGATAGCGCACGTCAGACCCTGGAAACCATTCTCAAATTGGGGCCGGAGCAACCGGAGACTTACCGTCGCTTGCTTGCACGCTTGCACAATGAGAGGGGAACAACAGCATCTTGAGATCCGGCACGTCTAATGGGTGATAAACGTGAACTCTAAATCAATCGCAGAGAGGTTCACCTTATGGAGTAACCCATTTGAACGATTTCCTGTTCATTCTCTCACAGCTCAGCTGGTTGAACATTCTCGATATTCTACTGGTGTCACTGATCTTCTTTGGGTTATTTACTCTGATCCAGGGCACCCGGGCGATGCCATTGCTACGCGGGGTCGTAATCATCGTGGTGGTGGCAGTCGTGGTGTCGAACCTGGTGCAGCTGACCGCGGTCGGCTGGCTGATTCGGAACGCTTTGCCGGCGTTGCTTGTGGCCGTGCCGGTGGTGTTTCAGCCGGAGTTGCGCCGTCTGCTGGAGCGCTTGGGCAGTACGACAGGCGGATTTTTGAGTCTGCGCACCCGCGCGAGCAAATTGCGCGACACCATCGAGACCGTCACCCAGGCATGCGTCCAATTGTCGCGCTCACGTCACGGTGCCTTAATCGTGCTAGAACGCGAGGTGGGTTTACAGGACATTATCGAGACCGGGGTGCCGATCAACGGGGAGGTTTCGCGCGAGCTGCTGCTGACCCTCTTCTTTCCGCGTACTCCATTGCATGACGGAGCGGTGATCATTCGCGGGGACCGCATTGTAGCAGCAAGCGCCGTCCTGCCGATCAGCACCTCGGCGGTGGGCGATGTAGACCTGGGCACCCGTCACCGTGCCGCGTTGGGTATTTCTGAAATCAGCGACGCTGTCGCCGTGGTGGTCTCGGAAGAGACAGGTATCATTTCAATCGCCTATGGAGGCCGTTTGATCCGCCGTCTGGATGAAAGTCGCTTGGCAAAGGTGCTGACTGCGGTGTACCGCCCACAGATCGAGGAAGCCTGGCCACGCTGGTGGACGTGGCTGCGCGAGCGTTTGGGTTTTAAGGAGCGCGCGTCATCATGAGGAAGCTGCCCCAGACGCTGAGCACATTTATCCTCTCAGTTATCTTGAGCTTAATGGTTTGGTTCGTCGCGATGCGCGAACAGAATCCACCTGTGGAAGCGGACTATGCCCCTGCTATCCCGATCGAAATCGAGAACCTCCCCCCTGATACGGTGATCTTCGGTGATGTCCCAGATCGTGTCCAGCTGCGGTTGTTGGCGCCACAGACCAGCTGGGATAGCATCTACCCTGGTAAGTTTCGTGCTTGGATCGATCTTTCTGGTCTTGAGCCGGGATTGCACGAGGTGCCTGTTCAGGTGCAAGTGTCCGATACGGCGATCTCTATCCGGGATAAACGTCCCGCTCGAGTCAGCGTGCGACTCGAGCCGCTCCTGGTAACCGAGGTGCCCATTCGCATCGAGGTGATCGACAGCCCGCCGGTCGGTTACATTGCGCGCGCGCCAATCTTTGCTCCGATTACCACGACGGTCAGCGGTGCCGCTCCACAGGTGAGCCAGGTGAGTTATGCCGCTGGGGAGGTGTATTTGCGTGGCGCTAAGGATACGGTGCACCGCACGGTGGATCTTTCGGCGCGCAATCCCAATGGGGATGTGGTAACACGTATCACCCTGAATCCCGCTAAAGTCACCGTAACGGTGCCGGTTGAGCAGCGCTTCGGTTATCGGGACGTCTCGGTGCGAGTGCGCATCAAAGGCGAAGTGGCTTCGGGCTACTGGATCAGCAACATCACGGTCTCTCCCTCTACGGTGACGGTGGTAGGCAATCCCTCTGCCTTACGGGAGCTGCCTGGCTATGTTGAGACGTTGCCAGTGGATGTTACAAATGCGACCGCCAACATCACGGAACGCGTCGCACTCGACCTGCCTCAAGGGATCTCGGTGGTGCAAGCGGAATCCGGGGAAGGTCAGATCCTTGGGGGCGTACAGGTAACCATTCAAATATCCGCCGTGGAAGGAGGGCAGACCGTCCAGCGTGCTGTGCAGTTCCAGGGGTTGGCAGAGGACTTATCGGCCGTCGCTCGTCCAGCCCAGGTGGATGTCATTCTATCTGGCCCACTGCCACGCTTACAATCGCTCACGCTACAGGACGTGCAAGTGATTGCCAATCTGTTCGGTCTTGGCGTGGGCACGCATCAGGTCAAACCCACAATTGTGGTGCCCGAGTCATTGCACGTGGAAAGTATCATGCCGGAAACCGTTGAGGTCCAGATCAGCTTGCGGCCGAGCACTCCTCCCCCTCCGTATCCGACACCGACTGGCGTGTCGGTGCCCCGCTGATCTTTGAACCTGTCGAGGACTTCGAAAGGGACGATTCACAGAGAGACGTACTTGGCGGTCATTGTCTGAGAGGTTTGGAGCGCTTCCAGGCATATGTGACAAGCGGTCTGTCTTCTAGAGCCCTTCCGCCTTGCGCTGCCAGTGTACGCGCACCATCCCGGTAATGGCTTATCACAGTATACGCTGCTGCTTGCTTCCCTAATCGCCTGTCCGGATAGTCGCTGCTCGTTCGAACTGAATTTTTACAAGAAAATCGAGCTAAAAGCAGGCAAATTAGACACTTTTCAAAAAATCCCTTGACATCGATTTTGCTATGTGAGATAATTTATATAGCGATGACCGGTTCTGGATGCTGAGCCACCGAGGGAGGAGTGGCGATGTGGCAGCGCCTGATACCTGGCTTCCAGCGTATGAGTGCTGTAGAAGCATGGCGACAGGTGTGCCTGCGTCTGGAGCTCACACTGGCAAATCGGGTCGACCGTGCTATCTTCAAATGCCAGGCATGTGGCCAGTGTCTTCTCTTCCAAACCGCCTTTATCTGTCCTCTTACATGTACGCGCGAGCTGCGTAACGGCCCGTGCCGCGGCTCAAATCCGCATCATTGCTTCATCAGGCGTGCCCAAGCATGCACGTGGTATCTCATTTACACTCGAGCCGAACGACAAGGGACTCTGGAGCGACTGTTGGAGGTCAACGCTCCATGTGCCACGCCGGTTAATCCCTCAGAAGTGGGTGGTAGCACTCCGCATGCTCATCGATATCGGCACGGATACGGGCCCCGGCTGTTGGATCGGCTTTTCAATCCGAGTCGTTATTATACCGAATGGGAGGATTATCACAATCGGCAGCGAGCACTTCCGTGGTGGCAGGGAGACAGTCGTTACCACCCCCCCACGTATTCTGAACCGGCTTCTCGACTCGAGAAGCAGCTGCGTAGCGGAAAGTTTGTGATCTCGGTCGAAGTAGCACCTCCGATGGAACCAACTGGTGTGCGTATCGCCCGCCTGGCGGAACAACTGGAGGGATATGTTGATACCTTTAACTTCACAGACAATCCACGGGGCATTGCCCGTATGGGGGGATTGGCGTGTGCTATCCATAGCCTAGCTAATGGGATTGAGCCTGTGCTTCAGATCCAGACGCGTTATCGTGATCGTTATAATCTGGAGAGCGAGGCAGTGGGTGCGCACACGACAGGAGTGCATAACCTCCTCTGTATGTGCGATGACACGGGGCGGCTGGGTCCTGGCCCTCCGCCCACGCCAGGGCCTGCCGATCTGGACACCGTGCAGGCGTTGTGGATGTTGCGTCGGTTGCGCGACGAAGGGGTAAACGTCGATGGTCTCCAGGTCGAACATCGCCCTCGCTACTTCCTCGGTGCCCTCGTTTCACCGTGTGCCACTTTACCTCGCTATGCAGCTCTCGTCACTCAGAAGAAGATCAACGCTGGTGCCCAATTTCTGCAGACATTGCCCATCTTCGACCTGAGCCGTTTCTGCGACTGGATGGAAGCGTTGGACAAGCGTGACTTGTTGGGCAAGGCATATTTGATCGTGGCAGTCGAGCCACCCAAGAATGCCCATCACCTGCGCTTCCTGGCCTCCGAGGTTCCCGGAGTGGTTGTTCCATCCGGTTTGCATGCTCGGATGGCGTACAGCAGTGATCCCTATGAGGAGGGAGTCCAAATCGCGTTGGAAATCATCGCCGGGCTTAAGAAGCTGCGCTGGATTCACGGTTTACACATCCATGCACCGGGACGCGAGGAAGTAACAGTACGTCTGGTGAGAGAAAGCGGGTTGCGGGACTTCGCCCCTCAGGTCGAGTCAGAACCTGGCAATGGACGCAATAGAACCGGGGCTGATCCCATGCCACATTGGACAACACACGAGTTGTCAACACACTTTTGAATCTCGTCAAAACGTGTAAGGCCAGCTGACGTAGGAGGAAGGGCATGTT
>JANXAX010000103.1:0-7620 GCA_025062175.1 Anaerolineae bacterium
AACTACATGTTAACAAAAGGTTAACTGGAGGACAGCGCACAGTCCAGATGTGCGTCGGTGCGTTATCCCATGCCTGAACTTCGGCTGGCCTCTTCGTGAAGGAGAACAAAAACCTCTTGATAACGATCTCCTGACATATGGACTTTTCATCAGCTTGACTTTCGAAGGCATACATGTTATAATGTTGTTACATTTAATCAAGGTGACCGGCATGCCCTCTGCATCTACCAGCTTATCGGAGCTGCTCATCGACCGTCACAGCAAGCTACCGTTATATTATCAGCTCTACGAAATCCTGCGCGAGCGCATCCGCAGCGGCACGTGGCAGCCCGGCATGATGATCCCGCCCGAATCGGAACTGGTCCAGCAATACCACGTGAGCCGCACCACTGTGCGTCAGGTGCTGGACCTCCTGGTCAAGGAAGGGCTTATCTTCCGTCAACGTGGACGTGGTTCCTTTGTCGCCCACCCAACCGTGGAACAGGGATTGACGCGTATCATCAGCTTCACCGAGGACATGCGGCGGCGTGGCTTGCGGCCGGGCACGCGGGTGCTCTCCGCAGAGCTCATTAGCGCACCGCCGGATGTCGCGGCCCAGCTGCAGATCACCCCTGGCGACGAGCTTGCCTTGCTGAAGCGGTTGCGCTTGGCTGACGACGAGCCGATGAGTATCGAGGAATCCCACTTAGTGCACCGCTATTGCCCTGGCGTGCTGCGCCATGATTACGCCGTCCAACCTCTGCGCGAGACGCTGGAACGCGAGTACGGCATCCGTTTGGTGCGCGCCCGGCAGACCATCCGCGCCATTGCGGCGCCGAGCGTCATCGCACATCTGTTACAGGTGCCACCGCGCGCTCCTCTGCTCTATGTGGAGCGCGTGTCCTACACTCAGGGCGATGTGCCGGTAGAGTATCTGCGCTATTATCACCGCGGAGATCGCTATGTGCTCTATGCCGAACTGCAAGGTTGATCCAAGGTGATTTCACAGGGGGAGCTGCAGCCCGAAGTGGCAATGGTTACCGACTTGTGACCCTCAGGGAACAATTGGGCTTGTGCTGGTGACCGACTGGTCGCCCCGACGCGTGAGGCGTGGCTTGAATCCTGCTTTGACCTCAAATGGATCCGTCTGGCAATGTTGAGGTTGTAGGAAAGGGAAGCGAACAAGGCAATATCATCGAACTAGGAGAAGCATCGCGATGGACATCGTATGCTTGGGTGACCTGTTGGTGGATATGTTTCCGGCTGAGTACGGCCGCCGCTTGGCGGAGGTCTCGGCGTTCTTTCCCAAACCGGGGGGCGCGCCAGCGAACGCTGCGGTGGCTGCCGCCCGCCTGGGAGCGCGCAGTGCCTTCGTCGGCAAGGTAGGGGATGACGCGTTCGGGCATCACCTGGTCGAGGTGCTGCGCGCCAATGGGGTGGACACGCGAGGCGTTCGTTTCGATCGCGAGGCACGTACCACCCTCGCTTTTATTGCCAAGCCGGATGCCAACACCCAGGAGTTCGTCTTCTACCGCAATCCCGGCGCCGACATGCGCCTGAGTCCAGAGGAGCTGGACCGCGAGCTCCTGCAGGAAACGCGCGTGCTCCATTTCACCTCGCTCAGTCTGGGCGCGGAACCTATCCGCAGCACTGCCTGGGAGGCGATCAACCTGGCCCGCCAGGGTGGTGCCTTGATCTCCTTCGATGTCAACTATCGTCCGTCACTCTGGGAAAGCCCCCAACAGGCGCTGGAACAGATTCGGGCAATGATCCCCCACGTGGACCTGGTGAAGGTGAACGAAGTTGAGCTGGAGCTTTTGACTGGCAGTCAGGAGGTTTCGACCAGCCGACACCTGCTCGAGCTGGGCCCGCGCCTGGTTGTGGTCACGCTTGGACCGCTGGGCAGCTACTTCGCGACCGCCGAAGGGGGCGAACACGTACCCCCCTTCCAGGTGGAGGCGGTAGATGCGACCGGGTGTGGTGACGCCTTCATCGCCGGCCTGTTGTGGCAGCTCGTCGCTCCCGGTAATTGGCGTGCGCAGCTCACAGCGGAGCGCTTGCGTGCTATCCTGCGTTATGCCAATGCCGTCGGCGCCCTGACAGCGACCAAAGTGGGAGTTATCCCCGCCCTGCCCACCGCCGCAGAGGTGGAGGCATTCCTCAGCCAAGTGAGGTGACCGGTGCTGGGATGAGTGTACAGGGAATGGGGAGGTTAGCAGTTGAAGGCATTTCAGCGAGAACGCAACCATTTCTGTCGGCGCATACCTGGAAGTGGCGTGGGTTGACAGCTACAGGGCTGAATCCCTGGGCTGTTAGCATAAGCCCTGACGGGCTGTCCGGCTAGCGTTCGAGGGAGTTGGCTTCAGCCGACTCGAGTCATCCGTTGCAGGCTTGACCCCGCCAGCGGATGGGCTTGACATGCACCGCCGGATTGAAATAAAAAACCCCACTCTCTGAAAGGTTGGAAGGTGAGGGGTTGCTTACACTCAATCACAATTCAACAGGGAGATAATGATATGATGGTGACAACGCAATCCGTGAACATCCAAGTGCTCAAGGAGACGGCGCGTAGCTTGCGACTGGATATCCTGGACATGACCACCAAAGCGGCGTCCGGCCATCCGTCCAGCAGCTGGTCATGTGTGGAGATCCTGGTCGCGCTCTACTTCGGGGGCATTTTGCGCTACCGCGCGGATGACCCTTGGTGGCCAGAGCGTGACCGCTTTATTATGAGTAAGGGGCATGCCGCCCCAGCACTGTACGCCGTTTTAGCGGCGGCCGGCTACTTCAGCCGTGACCTGCTCTGGACGCTGCGCCAGGTTGACAGCCCTGTGCAGGGACACCCGATCCAGGGCTTGTTGCCCGGTGTCGAGGCGACCACCGGCTCGTTGGGCCAGGGGTTGTCGCTCGGCCTGGGTCACGTGTTGGGCGGCCGTCTTAACCGTCTCAACTATCGTGTGTACGTGCTGTTGGGTGACGGCGAATGCCAGGCCGGCCAGGTCTGGGAAGCCGCCATGGCCGCCGCTCACTTCAAAGCAGACAACCTGCATGCCATCGTGGATTACAACAAGTACCAGGAAACCGGCCCCATCAGCCGCGAGATGGCGCTGGAGCCCTTCATCGAGAAATGGCAAGGTTTCGGCTGGCATGTCGAAGAAGTGGACGGTCACGACATCGCTGCGCTGATCCAAGCGTTGCGGGCAGTGCAGCAGGTGCGCGGACAACCCTCGGTGATCATCGCCCACACGGTCAAGGGCAAGGGCGTTTCGTTCGTTGAAGCGGATTACACATTCCACGGCCGCGCGCTCACCCCGGAGCAGGCGGCACGAGCACGAGAGGAGTTACTGCGATGAGACTGGGAGAAAGAGCGGGGCTGAAACCTGCGAAACCGATGCGCGATGTCTTTGGTGAGGCCTTGTTGGAGGTATGTCGGCGCAATCCGCGCGTGGTGGTGCTCGACGGCGACCTGGGCAACTCCACCAAGGCGGAGACGGTGCGCCATGCCTTCCCCGAACGATTCTTCAATCTGGGCATCGCCGAGAGCAATCTGGTGTGCGTGGGCGCTGGGCTGGCGGCTTGTGGGTTCATCCCTTTCATCACGAGCTTCTCTTCTTTCCTGTTGTGCAATGCCTATGACCAGCTCCGACTGGCCATCGCCTTGTCGAACATTAACGCCAAAGTCCTGGGCAGCCATGGAGGCATCACTCTAGGTAAAGATGGCCCCACCCAGATGGGCATCGAGGATATAGCGCTCGTGGGCGGTCTGCCTACTTTTGTCATCTTAGTGCCCAGCGACCCCGCCTCGATGCACAAAGCAGTCCAGGCGGCGGTGGACCATGTCGGACCAGTGTGGCTGCGTTCCAGCCGTGTGGCGATGCCCCATATCTACCCCGAAGACAATTGCCCGTTCACCATCGGCAAGGCCAACGTGGTGCGCCAAGGCAGTGACGTGACGATCGTCGGCTGCGGCATCATGGTGGCGATGGCGCTGGACGCCGCTGTCATCCTAGCTGAGGAGGGCATTCAGGCGCGCGTGATCGACATGCACACTCTGCGTCCGCTGGACAAAGAGACGATTATCGCTGCCGCGCGCGAAACCGGCGCCATCGTTACCGCCGAGGAACATCTGCTCACGGGTGGTATGGGCAGCAACATCGCGCGCATTGTCGCTTCCACTCATCCAGTACCGATGCGTTTCGTTGGGCTGGCGGATACCTACACTGAGTCGGGCGACCCTGAGGACCTGCTAAGAAAGTATGGCTTGACCGCCGAACACATCGCCACTGCAGCGCGCGAGGCAGTGGCAGCAAAGCGGTAACGGGGATGCATCAAACCTCGTCCGATTCCGCAAATGTTTCCAGGAATTGGATGAAACGGGCAACTTCGTTGCGTATCTGCTCCCACAGGAGGGGTAGGTTCTTCACCAGTATCTCGATACGTCCAGGGTCGAGGTTTGTGGCGTAGACGTTGCGGACGAGGTGGCGAAAGCGACGGTACTCGTCGAGTTGTCTCGCTATAGAGGAAGGTGATAACCGACGGGCGAAGGTTGGGAATGTTCGGGGACATCTGGTTCAGCAGCTCGCTGTACCAATGCTCACCGCCTAGCGTTCTACCGTCCATCTCAACGGCGACGGGTTGAAACATGCGTTCCAAAGCCGAATATAAGCTGTGCAGGTTGAGTGCGACGGAACTCAGATAGGCATCCTGGTCGGCAGTTGAGTGCTCAAAACGCTGCCAGTGTCTTTAGATTGCAGCCAGGGTTGTCTCGAGTGCCTGCAGCTCGGCACGCAGCCGCGCCGCGAGGGACTGATAGCGGGCGATCATAGTTCCATACCTTGGGTTTTGATGTGCTCCAGCAGGCTAGGGGAGGCTGTCTCCAACGGGATCAGGTTGATCACGAACTCGGGCGCCAGCTGTTCAATCGCGCCCCAGGCGCGTTAGAAGTCGGCAGCCGGTATCCCCTCGGCCGCCAGATCAATGTCGGAACGTTGGCCAAACCGCCTGGGGTCGAGGGCGGAACCGTAGAGCACAACACGCGTGGCAGCATATTGCTCCTTGAGCAGTTGGGCGGCTGCCTGTGCCACGCACAGTGCGCGCTCCCTTCGCGTAAGCCGCTGCGCGCAAGGCTTGCGCTTCGCGTCGGCGCGCCGTGTGGCGATAGGCTTCCATCTGCTCGGGCGTAATGGTGCTCCTATCACCTGACATCCGTCACGTCTGGCGACGAATTGAAGAAGCCAAGTCTCTAAAAGGAGTGTGTACCATGATACATCAAGATCTGTTAGAATACCAGCGCACCCATGGCCATCCCATCCGCGTCGGCGTCAGCGGCGCCGGCTGGCTGGGCAGCGGCTTTGTGACCGCCATCTCCCATGTGGCCGGCATGACAGTCAACGTGCTGGCCGACACGAACGTCGCAGCGGCGCGTCAGGTGTTCCTCGACGTCGGTGTGCCGGCGGAGCAGATTGTCGAGGCGGACCGACCCGGCCCAGCGATGGACGCCTTGCGCGCCGGCCGACGGGTCGTCACCGCTTCGTATGGGTTGGCAGCTCAACTGGAAGACGTAGACATCGTTGCCGACGCCACTCCCTCGCCGGCCATCGGTGCAGAGACAGCCTATGCATGCATCCAGCACGGCAAAGATGTTGTTATGGTCAACATCGAGGCGGATGTGACTGTGGGGCGCATCCTGCACCGCATGGCGCGCGAGGCAGGCGTGCTCTACACCGTCTCCTCGGGCGATGAACCGGGTTGCCTGATGGAACTGGTGGACTTCGTCACCACGTTGGGCTATGAAATTATCGTGATCGGCAAGGGCAAGAACAACCCGCTCGATCCCACCGCCACGCCAGACACGGTGGCCGAGGCAGCGCGCCGTGCCAACAAGGATCCCTACCAGGTCGCTTCGTATGTGGACGGCACCAAGACAATGTTCGAAATGACCTGCGCCGCCAACGCCACCGGCTGCGTCCCCATGCGGCGCGGCATGGCGGGCCCTGAGGCGAACCTGGAGACTGTGTCGCAGATCTTCGCGCTGCAAGAAGATGGCGGGATCACCCCTTTCCCGGGCGTAGTGGATTTCGTGCAGGGCAGCGCGATGACGGGCGGTGTCTTCGTCACCGTGCGCGTCCACGACCAGCGCATCCGCGACGACCTGCAATACCTCAAGGTGGGCAAGGGGAAGTATTTCACCTTCTTCCGCCCCTATCACCTGTGGTTCTTAGAGGCACCCATCTCAGTAGCGCGCGCCTGTCTCTACCGCCAAGCGACGCTGGTGCCGCTCGACCGCCCCGTGGCCGAGGTACTGACCATCGCCAAACGCGATCTAAAACCCGGCGAGCGCCTGGACGATTTCGGCGGCTACACCTTCTATGGGTGCATCGACCGTGCTGAAGTGGCGCGCAACCTGGATGCGCTGCCGGTGGGCCTGGCACCCGGCGCGGTGATGAAGCGCGCAGTTGCAGCGGGCAGTGTCCTCACCTGGGAGGATGTCCAGTTGGACGAGAGCCAGATTGTGGTACAATTAAGGCGTCGCCAGGATGCTTTGGCGTGCTAATTTTTCATTGAGGAGTCATATCCAATGCCAGCTTCCCCTACCACCGATCAGATTATCCGCACTGCCCGTCAAAAAGGATTGGTCGTGCCCGCCTTCAACATCCCTTACCTGCCCATGATGGAACCGGTCGTGCGCGCCATCGTGGACCAGGATTGTTTTGCCCTGATCGAGACGGCGCGTCTGGAGTGGATCAAGTTCGAGGCGCGCAGTGCCGAGGCAGTCATGAAAGAATATCAGAAGTGGGCCCAGCCTGATTACATGCGCATCCATCTGGATCATGTGCCAGTTATCGACGAAGATTGGCAGCGAGTGGACTACCTGGAGATCATTCGCGAGGCGCTCGACCTGGGATATGAGTCGGTGATGGTGGATGGCTCACGTCTGCCGCTGGAGGAGAACATCCAAGCGACGCGCCAGGTGGTGGAGATGGCACATCGCCGCGGGGTGCCGGTTGAGGCCGAGTTAGGCGCCGTGATGGGGCACGAGGCGGGTCCGTTGCCACCCTACGAGGAGCTCTTCGCCAGCGGGAAGGGTTTCACCGATGTGGAAGAGGCGCGTCGCTTCGCGCGTGAGAGCGGGTGTGACTGGCTCTCCGTGGCCGCCGGAAACATCCACGGCGCCGTGTCGGGCATCGCGCGTGATCAGCCCAAGGTGGAGGCGCGTCTCAACCTGGAACACCTCGAGAAGCTCTACCAAGCGACCGGCCTGCCGCTGGTGCTGCACGGTGGCTCTGGCATCAAGCGCGACAACGTGCTGGCGGCGATTCAGAAGGGCATTGCTAAGGTCAACATCGGCACCGAGATTCGCCAGGCGTATGAACAGGCGTGGCGTGCCACCGGCAGCATCGCCAAGGCGCAGGAGGCCTGTTACGAACGCACCTGCTGGCTCATCCGCGACTACTTTGGCATCGCCGGCGACCGGGCGCAGTTGCTGGGGTGATTATCGCGCTGATGGCGCGTTGGCAGGGATGGTAGGCCAGCATATTCTCCTGTAGCTGATCGCTGTCCGGGCACCAAGCAGTTGGTTGCCTGCAGTGAGATCAAGCGGATTGGCGTTGCAGCGTAATGCCATGGCCAAGAACAAGTCGG
>JANXAX010000103.1:7630-7872 GCA_025062175.1 Anaerolineae bacterium
GCCCCATCCTGTCTCAATCTACACTCATCTCTGAAAAGGAGCCCAGGCGAGTCGTATTGGACATGTCTGGACGCGTCTAGTAGCAGGGCTGCTGATATCGTTTGCTCTTCGCGTTTAACCTCTCCCATTTGCTTCCTGAAGTTACCGTCAAATCACCTCGCCTCAACGGTGGTGTGTTGCACCTGTTAGCTTTGGAGGGGATGACGTCTGCCCTGGCAGAGGGTAAGGATCCGTCTGATTTC
>JANXAX010000104.1 GCA_025062175.1 Anaerolineae bacterium
CCTCGGGCATCCGGCGGGCCGCCGGTCGGGTCAGATTGCCCACCAATCCGACGGTGACCTCGCGTCCCTCGATGAAACGTTCGACCAGGGCCGGCTGGTTGTAGCGCTCGAAAATGCGCTGCAGCTGCGCGCGCAATTCCGCCTCGTTGTGCACGATCGACGCACCTGAGATCCCCATCCCGGTGCCCTCCCGGCTCGGTTTGACGAAGCAGGGAAAGTCCATCGTCGAGCGGTCCAGCTCCTCGTCGAGGCGTTCGAAGACCTGGAAGGGGGGTGTGGGCAGGTCGTGGTAGGTGAGGATGCGCTTGGTCATCGGCTTGTCCAGACAGAGCGCCAAGGTGAGCACGCGCGAGCCGGTATACGGAATGCGCAGGAATTCAAGGATGGCTGGCACCTGGGCTTCGCGCGCATCACCGAAGTGGCCTTCGCAGATGTTGAAGCAGATGTCCGGCTTGAGCTTCTCCAAGTTGTAGAACAACGTGCGGTCACCCTCCAGGAAGGTGACCTGATGTCCGCGCGACTCCAAGGCGCGTGTGATGGCCTCGATCGTCTCCTCGCTGTCCAAGTCGTCCCACATATCCTCGGGCATGCCCGGCCAGACCGGGGCATTCTTTTTCAGGTTTGCCAGCAGTGCGACGCGCATGTCACCTCCCCAGCTTCATCACACAGAACCCATCCTCGCACCCGACTATGATTCATGGAAGGTCTAACTCTTCCACCGGTATCGCAAAGTCCGGATACGCGCCGCCGTCCGAGCGATAGGCGGGGACGCGCTGCAGATCATAGTTATACATGCCGGTCACCACGGTGTACCGTCCCCGAGGCAGATTAGCCGGCAGCGTGATGGCGTGCGCATCCGCATATACGTGGCCGCGCCGCCAAGTATGGGTAGGGGACCGACCCTCATCCGGGAAGCTGTCATGTCCGGCGACAAACTGCCCTGCTCCATCCCATAGATGGGTGAAGACGGTGTAGCTTTGTGTCGGGGGCGCCACGGCCCACCAGTACAAAGTCACCTGGAGCGTGTGATCTGCCTTCTTCTCCACCGCACTTGCGATCAGATCGACCCCGTTCGTCAGGCGTGCCACAGGCAGCGGCGCGCTTCCCCCGCGCCGGGCAAGCAGTGCGAGCTGGTAATCAGGCGCAAAGGTATAGCGCACCAGGACGCTGCCGAGCTCCGCCGGGATGGGGCGCGGCCTTCCCCCGACCTGTTGCGCTACAAACCACAGCTGCGACACTGTGCCAAGCGCTTCTTCCAGAGCGTGGTTGGGCACCCCGGATGGAAGGTTCACACCTCCCATCACCCGGAGCGTGTAGGCCGTGTGCAGGTAGGGCTTGAAATGGCGCAGCAGGGCATGGTCGTCCAGCACTAACACGCGCGCCTGGGTGCGTGCCTGTTGGGTATTGAGGTAACCGATGAGCGGCGCGGCAGGTTCTTCCCGCAGCCGCCGCTGTGCGTAGCTCTGCGCCACCTCGGGCAGCCCCGCTACCAGCCCGAGGCCTATCAAGGCAGAAAGCGCCACAGGTGCATAACGGCGCACCGCTGCCAGGCGCCGCAAAGTGGCTCCCCAGATGACATAGGCGAATTCCAGCGTCAGCACACCCAGGATGAGCCAGCGGGCGACCACGATGCCCAGCAACAGGCGACGGGCGTCCGGCACCAACACGAAGTAAATTGGCTGCTCCAGGACGTTGAGCGCGGTGAGCAAAAGGCTGTACACCACGCCACGGCGGTTGGGGAAAAGCAGCACGATAAAAGGAAGGAGGTAGACCAGGAACTGCGGGCTGTATCCCTTCGAGTAAAGGAGAAAGAAAGCGAGCGTGAAACCGGTCAGGGCGACCACATTGTGAGATCGGGTGTAGTCGGCGCGCTGTACCCATATCACTGCATACAGCGAGAGGAAGGCGAGCGAGATCCACCACCAGGGGAGTGTGGCGGCGTGGACGGCGAAGGTGTTTTCGGCGGCGTCGAAGCGATTGCCCGCCACCACGCCGAAGCCGTAATAGCCTTCCATGACCGCCCAGACCGTCTCCCAAGAAGAACGCCCGAACACGGAACGTAGCATGGCGAGCAACCACGCCGGCTGTATCAACAGAAAAGGCGCAGCCAGCACCAGAACGGCCAGCGCGACGCCGACGAGGTAGAGCACCCCGTCGCGCAACCCGGCGCGCCGCTCTCCAGCCAGATGCCACAGCTGCCGTACTGCGACGGGGAGAAATAGGAGCGGGATCAGCTTGACCATGAAACCGACCCCGGTGGCGACCGCCGAGCGCACCAATTGCCCGCGCAACACCAGATATAAGGCTAGCAGCAGGAAGAAGAGCGCGACGGCGTCGAAGAAACCCAACATCGTATAGAGCGGCACGAAGAGCAAGGCATAGAGCCAGACCGGACGCAGCACGGGGACGTCCCCTCTATCTACCGGGTATAGATGCTTCGAGATAAGGTAGATCAACGCCAGGTTGCCGGCCTCGAACAACACATAGACACTGCCCAGGATCACGACAAACCACAGTCGCGCGTCATCGGTCCAGGCAGGCAACAGCGCGCTGAGCTGATAGGCGCCCACGGCCACCCAGGGCATGAGCGGCGGCCACTCCAGCCAATAGTGGATGAAAGGATATACCCCATAGTCGGAGAGGGAAGCAAAGCCGAGGAAGGTGTCGAAATCGGACCAATCACGGATGAAGCCACCTGGTCGCAACAACAGCAACGCCAGCCAGCGGAAGGTCAAAAATAACAGAAATACCCAGGTAAAGCGCAACGCGGATTGCCTGGGCACCTCTGTAGAGACGTCCTCATTGTGCGCGTCGCGCGGTTGCGGAGGAGGTTTACGTGCCTCAATTAATTCAGCGTGCATGGGTAGATCAGCCCTCTACGCTATGCCGAGATCATCCTGTTTTCCGCAGAGCATCGCTCGTGCCAAGCGGTCCACATATTGGTTCCAGCGATCCTCGGTATGTCCCCTCACCCAGTGCCAATGGACTTGATGCTGGTGCATAAGTTGTGCGAGACGCCGCCACAGGTCCTGATTCTTGACCGGAGCGCGCCGCGAGGTTTTCCAATTGTGTCGTTCCCAACTGGGCAGCCACTCGGTGATCCCACGGCGCAGGTACTCTGAGTCGGTATACAGATGGACGCGGTGTGGACCCTGCAGGGCGGCCAGGGCCTCGATGGCGGCACGCAGCTCCATACGGTTGTTGGTCGTATGGTTTTCACTGCCGACCAGCGCCTGAGGGGGACGGCCGGCCGGCAAGATCACCGCTGCCCATCCTCCGGGGCCAGGGTTGGGGTTACACGCGCCATCCGTGTAAATGACGACTTCTGGGAGGGACGCCGAAATGGTGTCGTCAGGCGCCATCACAGGGTGCATCTACGGAATGGCGCACCCGCTATATCTACGGTGGCAATCGCTGTAGCCCCTGGGTAGCATCCTCCTAATTATACAGCTAAATTGTGCGGAGCGCGCAAGAAGGAGGTACATCGGATCGAAGGGGTAGTGCAATGCCAGCAGACCCGGTACGGGCAGCCATCCGCGCTCCCGTCGCGGGTGATGCGTGTACCCCACACGAAGACAGGTGGGATTGCTCGATGAAAGCGAGGCGTGTTGTGTCCCTGTCATGACATTCTACGGGTACGGTGCCACGACTAGCCTATGCGCCGCGGCCAATTTCTCCCATCGGCCTCGATGACAGGAAAAACTGAAAAAGCCCTGTCACGGCAAAGCGATTTTGCTCCCACCTCACTTAGCTACGTAATATCATGAAGCGGGACGACCAGCGCTATCACGCGCACAGGCTGATCAGTTACGATATTTATGGGGTGAGAACGGAAGGTAGAACGTGAAAGTGGTTCATGCAACGTCTCGGCATCCTGTTATAGGGTCTCTGCCGCCGCTGATCATGACCTCGGATCCCGATTCCTTTGCCTGGCGCACTTTTAAGTACCGCATTCCCGCCATCGTGGAAGAGGTCATTGCGCTCAATGCATTTCCGGACGATATCAACCGAGATCTGCAAGCGCTCAAGCAGGAGATCATAGAGGGAAGGATTCGGGGTCTGCGCGAGGCGGCGCCGGATGTCGGTTTTTGGGTGGAGGTATCGCGTCCTTATATCGGACGTTCGTGGTTGGAGGTGCCGTGGTATTGGGCCGAGGCATTCTTCTACCGGCGCGTGTTGGAAGCGACGCGCTATTTCCAGCCGGGGCCGTGGCATCTCTTCGACCCCTATGCGACCAAGAAACAGGCGGAGTGGCGCCCCGACGCGGCACCCGCTTTGGCGGCGAAGGCTCTGGAACACCTGCCGGCCGAAGGCTTCGCGCGTTTTGAGGCATTGCTGCATCACAGTCTGTGGGGCAATCGCGTCGACCTGAGCTATAACGTGGCAGGTGACCTGGCGCGCCTTTCGCGACCAGAAGAGGACAAAGCCAATTTGCTGATCGATGACACACCGCGCATCTGGGAATACCTCACTCAGCAGGCACGCCACACGTTGGTGCTCATCACCGACAACGCCGGCACCGAACTGCTGATGGACCTGGCATTGGTGGACTTTCTGATCGGTCATCAGCTGGTGCAGCAGGTGATAATGCATCTCAAACCACAGCCCTTCTTTGTCTCGGATGCCATGATCTCGGATGTGCGAGCGGCTCTGGAAGCCCTCCGCCACGGCGATGCGCGCACCGCAGCACTGCGTGTGCGCCTGGTGGATTATCTGCACACCGGCCGCCTGGTGCTGACCACGCACAGGTTTTACGCCAGCAGCCTCTTCTACTTTGAGATGCCGGATGACTTGAGAGCCCAGCTTGCCGCCGCCGACTTTGTGCTCTTAAAGGGGGACGTGAACTATCGCCGCATCTTGGGCGATGCCCACTGGCCGGTCGACACCCCCTTTCAGCGCATCACGGCTTACTTTCCAGCCCCCTTTGCCAATCTGCGCACGCTGAAGGGCGAGTTGATCGTGGGTATATCCGAGGAGCTAGCTAGGCGACTCTCCCAGCTGGAGTCGGATTGGATGGTCAACGGCCGACGCGGCCTCATCCAGGCACGTCTGTAAGAGCGCTGCGCAAGGAGCTCAATCCAACTTGTTCTTGGCGGCGTAAATCATCTGCTGTTTCAATTCCCACAGCTTCTGACTCAATGAAACATGGTACGCGTGTGGATTGACCAGCCGGCGCACACCTGGATCGAGACGGGCGACATCGGCCTGACGTACCTGACGGATGTGGCTGATGGGGGGCAGGTCGTAGACCAGCGTGCCCTCGCGGAGGACTTCCACCAACAATGTCTCGACCCCTTGTACATCTTCGCGGGACAATATGCGATATTTGGCTGGTTCGGTGGGATGACGCAGGATGAGCTCCTGCATTGTGCTGGGATCCTCATCCTCCAAGCACAACAAATCCGCAGTGGCTTTGCCACGCATATCGTATACGCGCCATACTTGCTTATGGCCGGGGTTCAGCGTCTTCTCAGGGGTCTCGGAGACTTTAAGCGTCGGGACAAAACGGTCGTGATCCCACAGGGCCACCAGCTTATAGACACCATCGAGCGCGGCGTGACCGGCCGACGTGATCAGGCGTGTGCCGACGCCGAAAACCAGCCGCCGGATGACGTGGTCGGGTTCTAAGCCATAGCGCGGCGCCTCTTCCTGGATCTGGGTGATGATCTGCCAGATCACCAATTCGTCGAGATTGTTCGACAACACAATCACCGTGTCCGAGAAACCGGCGGCGTCCAGCATTTTGGCCGCTTGAATGCTCAAATAAGCTAGGTCACCGGAGTCAAGACGGATGCCCAGCGGGCGATGCCCTTTGCGGCGCAGTTCCTCAAAGACCTTGATGGCGTTGGGCAGGCCGCTTTGCAAAGTGTCGATCGTGTCGACTAAAAGCAGACAGTCATCAGGATACAGTTCAGCATAGGCGCGAAATGCACCCAGCTCGCCCTCACCCAACGCCATAAAGGCCTGTACCATGCTGTGCGCATGGGTGCCCTTCGGTGGGAAACCCAACACGTGCGAGATTCCGACGTTGGAGGTGAAATCGGCACCGCCGATGAGAGCCGCGCGCGCTCCGGCGATGGCACCCCGTTCTTGTGCCCGACGCACTCCAAATTCGAGCAACAGCTGTCCACGCCCGCTCTCGCGAATGCGATTTGCCTTGGTCGCGATCAGGATCTGGTAATTCAGCTGGTTGAGCAAAGGCGTCTCCAGAATCTGCGCCATCGCAAGCGGACCACGCACCACCACCAGCGGCACGTTGGGATGCACCACGCGCCCCTCTGGAATGGCACGCATCGAAATGCCCTCAAAGTTGCCATGGGTGCGCAGCCACTTCAGGAAGTCGTCCTGGAAGAGGCGTCGTCCCGTCTGACCGCAGTGATGGCGCAGATATTCCAAATCTTCGTCTCGAAAATGCGCCTCTCGCATCCAGTCCAACAACCAGGCCAAGCCGGCGTTGATGCAATACCCCGCCTGGTGTGATCCATAATCCGGATAGCTGCGGAAGAAGTGCTCAAACTCAGCCTGTCGCTCGTGCAGTCCATGACGGAAATACAGCTGCGCCATCGTCAGCTGATACTGATCGGTGTATAAGATTCCTTCCGCCGTCAAGCGATCTGAGAGCTTCATAAACAGCAGCCCCTACCCCCTCAATAAAATTTCTTGGCAGCATCGAGTCTAGATCGAGTATAGTACGGATAACCATGCGCGACAATGCCGCAAATACGATACGGGCACCCGAACAAGGATGACAAAGGTCCGGAAGCGATCTTGGATGAAGTTCACACCCCGGTAGGGAGCTCAGGTGCCGTAGCGGAGATACCAGCTCAGGATCTCCGGTCCATAAATCATCACGATGAAGCCTCCCAGGGCCAAAAATGGTCCATAGGGAATGGTAGTGAGGGGCCGATAGCGATGCCGCAGCACTTGTACAAGAACGATGCCTGCAGCTACCAGGCCAGCAGAGAAAATCGTCAGAATCAAGGCTACGATCACGCCGGGGATTCCGGTGATCAAACCGACGAAGGTTGCTAGCGTCACATCGCCAAACCCGAAAGGCACTTCCTCGCTCGGTCGTCCCGTCAGGCGGCTGATCAGACGGCCGACCGGCGAGGCCAGCAGGTACATCGCGTAAAACAGTGCCAGAGCAACAGCGCCGCCCAACACGGCTTGTCGCGCGGTCATGTCGCGGTTCAAAAACGCACCCACGAGTGCGATCAACAGCGCCGGCACCATGACAACGTGCTGGATCAGGCGGTGTTCCAGGTCGGTGACGGTCACCAAGATCAGCACCACGCTGTATAGAGAGATCAACCCGAGCTGGACGGAGAAACCATAGCGCCACAGAAGACCGACGAACAGCAAGGGGGTGGCCAGCTCAACGAAAACGGGACGAAATGGGATGGGGCGGCCACATCCCAGGCATATGTAGCGCCTGCTCAGATAGCCGAGCACAGCGCTCCACGCTAGTGGGGCGCGCGGAATCGCACAGTGTGGGCACACCGGGACCGTGCTGAGCGCTCTGTGTCGCGGCAGCACATCGGCCGCATGGTTGATCAACACTCCGATGAACCAGCCAAACAAGGCATAGAACAGCGTCTCGAAGCTCATCACACGTTTGACTCGCGCGTCACTGTCACATAGAATGCCTGGCTATGGCGCTCTATGACCGGATCAGTCAGGTGGTCAGCCTCACTCTCCTGGGTTTGATTGCCTATTTTATCATCGAATTGCCCACGCGCACGATCGAGCTGGTCTTCCTGGGAACGCCTCTGAGCATCGTAGTATCCCAGCGCTGGCTGATGGCACTTTTGGTGGGTGGACTGGCCGGCACCGGCAGTGCTATGGTGGCAAGCACGCATCCTCT
>JANXAX010000105.1 GCA_025062175.1 Anaerolineae bacterium
AGAAGATACCGTTGATTCACTCTCAAATGTCCCTACCTGGCTTGAACGATGGATGTCCTCGTGATGGGGAATCCAAACACCGAGGTTAAGCTACCAGACGGGTTTTTGCGACAGCTTACCACTTACCACCTCGCCTGGCGTGCTATAATCCCTCTATATGAACTTCATACCACCCGCTTCGCGTGAGGGATGCCATGACACACGTGCTCATCACGGGTGCCACTGGGTTTGTCGGCGCCAACCTGGCGCGGGCGCTGGTCGAACGCGGCGCGCGCGTGCGGGTGCTCTGTCGCCCGAGCTCGCGCCTGGACGCGCTTGAGGGCCTGCCGGTGGAGCGCGTCCTCGGCGACATCCTCGACCCCGCTTCGTTGCAGGAGGCCATGCAGGGCTGCACGTGGGTGTTCCACGTGGCCGCGGTGGCGCAATACTGGCGCAACCACGCCACGTGGGTGTATCGCGTCAACGTGGAGGGGACGCGCAACGTCGTGCAGGCCGCCCTGCAATGCGGCGTGGAGCGCTTGGTGTACACCAGTTCCTCCGCCGCCATCGGTCCGGCGCCCCATCCGGACGCGCCGGCCGACGAGACGCAGCAGCTGCCCGCGTCGCTGCGGTGGTTCGTCTATGGCCACAGCAAGCAACTGGCCGAGCAAGAGGTGCAACGCGGCGTGGCCCAGGGCCTCTCCGCCGTGATCGTCAATCCGACCATCGTGCTCGGCCCGGGCGATCTGAACTTTGTCTCGGGCAGCGCCATCCGCGCCGCCGTGCGGGGGCAGCTGCGCATCCTGCCACCAGGGGGCAGCAATTTGGTCCATGTCCAAGACGTGGTGGCCGGGCACATCGCTGCGGCGGAACGGGGTCGCACCGGCGAGCGCTACATCCTGGGGGGCGAAAACCTGACCCACCGCCGTGCGGCCGAGATCATCGCCGAGGTCACCGGCGCACCGCCGCCGCTGCTCACGCTGCCGGCATGGTCGCTGCCCCTCGTAGCACGCCTGGTCGACGCCTTCAACGCCTGGACACGCACCCGCGATCCCCTGGTCACCGGCGATCAGGTGCGCCTGGGCGGCCACTACTTCTATTATAACTGTGCCAAGGCGATCCGCGAGCTGGGATTGCCCCAGACCCCCTTCCGACAGGCCGTGGCGGATGCCTGGCACTGGTATCGGGCGCATCGGATGTTGTAGGACCTGCTGGGCTGGCGACTGCCGTCGCGCCCGGTGGACAATTGACTGCCGGGTGCTCCTCTGCGGAGACGCCTCCCGTATATCCATGCCGTGACCGTGCGGGGGCGGTTTCATCCCCCCACCCCAGGGAGGGAGTCAACACCCCTTTCCCGCAGCGCGCAGGGGTGCATGATGATTCGCCCGCCGCGCCGGGAGCGGGGCACGGGGGTGCGGGCACCTATGCGCCCCGGGACGGAAGCCCTGGACGGGCGGCGCAAGCCCGGACGGACTGACGGACCGGTGCAGGTCATATTGGCAGGGGCACGGCATACCGCGCTCCTACCTATGTGAGGACAGACTGGCGTGCGGCTGGTGCCTCTGCGCCGCCTGGTCGGCCTCGAGCCCGTCGGCGTCCCGGACCATTTGCTTATGTGCGGCTATGAAGCTGTAGCGCTCGTGAGGCCGCAAAGCCAGACGGCATCTCGGTGCGGGCAAATTGGATGATAACCCATGGCAGAGGGGGGCTCGGTCGCGCATCCGAGATGGCGACGGGGCGTTTGCCGCCCCACACTTGCGGGCATCTCGCCGCGCCAGAAAAACGAAAAGCGCGCAAGGAGACTTCGCGCTTTTCGTCCTCTGACGTCTGAGGCGCGCCCTATCCCCAATTGGCCAGGGCGAACTCCCAGTTGAGCAGCTTGTCGATCACAGCGTTGACGTAATCGGCGCGGCGGTTCTGATAGTCCAGGTAATAGGCATGTTCCCATACGTCGATGGTGAGGAGCGGTTTCATCCCGGATACCAAGGGGTTGTCCGCGTTGCCCGTCTTGACGATTTTCAGGGTGTCGCCGTCGCGCACCAGCCATGCCCAGCCGCTGCCGAATTGCGTCACCGCCGCATTGGCGAGCTCCTGCTTGAACTTCTCCATATCGCCGAAGGCTGCCTGGATGGCCTGTTTCAGCGTGGCGGGTGGCTCACCTCCACCGTTGGGGCGCAAGCTGTTCCAGTAGAAAGTGTGGTTCCAGGTCTGCGCGGCATTGTTGAAAATGGCCACCTTATCGGGCTTGCCGGCCACGGCGCGGATGAGATCCTCCAGGCTCAGGTCAGCGAGCTCGGTGCCTGCGATGAGCTTGTTGGTGTTGTCCAGATAGGCGCGATGATGCTTGCCATAGTGAAAACTGATCGTAGTGGCCGAGATGACCGGCTCCAGCGCGTTTTCGGCATAGGGTAGTGGGGGTAAGGTATGAACACTGCTCTGGTTGCTCATCGATTCCTCCTTAAATTATGCTCCTAGTGGCTCAGTTTTATGCAGAACAACATTCCCGAAATCGGAATTGGATCGCGCACTACGGAACAAATCGACCAGCTTAGTCCTCATCCCAGTATACGATTTTTGCTTGAGTCGTCAAAATCGCGCCTGTGATCCGCAAAAGTTGACGAGATCCAGCCAGGCGATTATGATTTCAAAATTCGGATTCCTTCCATAACCAGGAGCAACGAGCGATGGAACAGATTGAGTTACACGCGCAATTGCGCACCCGTTTGGGCAAGCAGGTGCGCCAGCTACGGGCGCAGGGTTGGGTGCCGGCGGTGGTGTACGGCAGTCATTATCCCAGCACCCCCATCCAGGTGGAAGCCAAAGCGCTCCAAAAGACGCTTGCCCGTGCCGGTGGGAGCAAGCTGATCCGGCTGCAGATTGCCGGCCGAGAGCCCATCTCGGTGCTGACGCGCGAGGTGCAGCGGGATGTGCTGCGCCATCACATCATCCACGTCGACTTCCAACAGGTGGTCATGACCGAAAAGATCACCGCCACGGTGCCGCTGCGTCTGGTCGGCGAGGCGCCGGCGGTGCGCGACTTGGGGGGCATTCTGGTCTACGGCGTCGACCATATCGAGGTGCACTGCTTCCCGGCCGACTTGCCGGAAGCGGTTGAGGTCGATCTGAGCGTGCTGAGGCGCCTCCATGATACCATCACCGTCGGCGACCTGAAGCTGCCGGAGACGATCACCGTGTTGACCGAACCCGAGACGATGATCGCCCACATCGAGGCGCCGCGCATTGCGGAGGCAGTCGAAGAGGCCGTGACAGAAGCGGCTGCCGAGGAACCTGAGCTCGTCCGCCGCCGGCCGGAGCGTGAGGCGGAAGAGGAGGCCTAGACACATTCTATCTGAAGAAGTAGGAATGGGCCCGAATGAGGGATGTTCCCTCACTCTCCCACCCCTCTCCCACGCGGGATGAGGCAGTATCCCCCGAACGGTCGCGGCGTGGAGATGCCAGCACCCCGGTGCGGCGCTGGTTCCATACCATCCCCGACCCGAAGGAGGCCCGGAATCCCTGCACCCGGTCTGCAGCCGGGCTAGGGGGGCCTTATCCGCTCTGAGGAGTAACACCAGACGGTCCTCCTGGACATCGACCCGCACCACCGCCCCCGGCGCGGGATCATGGCGCAGAATCCAATCCGCCAGCGGTTCGCAGATATGCCGTTCGAGGATGCGCTGCGACGGCCGGGCGCCCTATTCGGGTTGATCGTTCGGGCGCAGCAGCCATGCGCGCGGAGGGGGTGACTTCCAGGGTGATGGCACGCTCCGCTGCCAGGGCGACCTCCTTCTGGAGCATTAAATCCAAAATTGCGCGCAGGGTGGTCTCGTCCAGGCGGTTGAAGAAGGCGAGCTCGTTGAAGCGGTTGAGGAACTCCGGCCGGAAGTGGCGCTTCGCTTGCTCGCTGCGCCAGGATGACGCAGGCGGTCGTGGTCGTGTCGTGTGCGACGTGGAGCGTGGTGAGCATCCCCTGGACGCGCGGGGCGTGATCCCATAGTTTTCGAGCCGGTGCGCACCGGGACGCGTCGGTCGGTCATGCCCTCCAGGACGTGCTCCGTTCCGAGGTACACCTCCTCACGGGCGCGTGCCAGGGTGAGCGCCTCGTCCAGCACGAGCAGCAGCTCATCGGAGAGAGGCACCCGGCGGTTGTCGTCCACCACCCGATCGAACGTCCCACCCGGCGCGGCGCGTCCGCGGGCGAGCGCGGCGACTTCCCTCAGCAGGCTTTCCCAGCGATGGCCGCGCCCCGCAGTCAGCTGCTGGAGCATACGATGGGCGTTCGCCTGAGGGCTTTCGACGCAAGTGAGGAGCAGGATCTCCGGGGTCAGGACGGCGTGACCGAGCGCGTCCATGCGCGTCGTGGCCGCGTTGAGGACAGACGCCAGTTCCCGGCTCACCCGCGTGGAGTTGAGCATGCCACGCGAGCGCGTCCCATCCGTCATCGCAACCAACACTCCTCCATCTTCTTCCGCGAACCTCTCTCGGCGCTCCTCCCTCGGATGAGCAGTTATATGCTCAGGAAGAGGGGTGTTGCGTCGTGATGCTCGAGCAGGCGCGGCAGCAGGTCGGGCAGGTCGGGCAGCGTCGGGAGCTCGCGCAGGCGTTCCAGCGGCACCCACACTAATTCGCCGGCCTCGCCTGCGGTCACCGCGTCCGCCGGCGCATGCCCGACAAAGACGAACACCAATGCCCCTGGTGCATCGTCACCTGGGGGCTGCCCATCCTCTCGAGCGCGTTGCGCGTGGGCGATGCTGAGGACAGCCCGCAAGTGCAACGTCTCGACGCGCAGACCGGTCTCTTCCTGTACCTCTCGGAGCGCTGCGGAAAGGATGTCCTCGCCGCGTTCCACGTGCCCGCCGACACCGTTGAACAAGCCGGGGAAGAGAGGTGCGTCGGCGGGGCGTCGCACCAGGAGCACCTCGTCCCCCCGGATCAGGAAAACCAGGGTGCGTGGATAGACAGTGTAGCGGTCGTCCATTATGGCGTTGCTGCCAGGTCGTGTATACTACTTCATCTGCGACCTGAGGCTCTATTTTAGCACGCCGATTTTCGAAGCGACAGAATTGGACATCCTCGATCCCGAGCAATACACCCTTCTCATGAGCCCCCGCGTCAAGGTGTTCGTCGAAGGGCCACCGGGCAGCGGCAAGACCACGCTGGCGGTTGAGCGGCTGCGCTATCTGGTAGGCCGGGGCATGCCGCCGACGGCCATTCTGGTCTTGCTGCCGCAGCGGTTGCTCGCCGGGCCTTATTACCAGGCGCTGCGCGACTCGGCGTTGGGTCCGGCCGGCGCGGTGGACATCCTGACGTTCGACGGCCTGGCGCGTCGCATCATCCGCCTGTTCTGGCCGTTAATCGGCGCGCGCGCCGGCTTCGCCCATCCCACCCGTCCTCCTATCTTCCTCACCGTGGAGACGGCGCAATATTTCATGGAGCACATCGTCGCGCCGCTGATCGAACGCGAACGCTATTTTGAGGCAATCACCATCGAGCGCGGCCGCCTGTTGAGCCAATTGCTCGACAACTTGAACAAAGCCGCCCTGACCGGCATCCCCTTGTCCGAAGTGGCGGAGCGATTGAAGGGCGCGTGGGCGGGCGAGGCGGCGCAGCGGCGCGTGTTCGACCAGGTCGGCGTGTGTGTGCAACGATTCCGCCAATATTGTCTCGCCCATAATCTGCTCGACTTCTCGTTGCAGATCGACACGTTTGTGCAGCACCTCTATCCCCAGCCGGCGGTACAGGCCTACCTCTTCGAGCGCTATCGCCATCTGATCGTGGACAACCTGGAAGAGGACACGCCGGTCGTGCACGACCTGTTGCGGGAATGGGTGCGCCACTGTGAATCGGCCTTCCTCGTATACGATCAATCGGGCGGGCATCGCGTCTTCCTGGGGGCGGATCCGCGCAGTGCCGCGCGCCTGGCCGAGGCCTGTGGACAGCGTTGGGAGATGGCACGTCCCTTGGTCGCGCCGGCCGATGTGCTTCACCTGGCTTACCACATCGGGTTGAGTCTGAACCGCAAAGATGCCGCGACCCTGCTCCGTCAGATGGACGCGCCGACCGCCCCCGACTTCCGGCGCATTCTGCATACGCCGGGCGAGCAGGAATGTCGTTTTCATCCCCAGATGCTCGACTGGGTGGTGGAACAGATCGAACACCTGATCCGGGACGAAGGGGTGTCGCCCGGTGAGATTGTGGTGCTGGCGCCTTTTGTGGGGGATGCACTGCGGTTTTCGCTCCTGGAGCGGCTGGCGGCGCGGGCGATCCCCGCCCGTTCGCACCGACCCTCACGCGCTTTGTGGGACGAGCCGGCGGCGCGTTGTCTGTTGACGCTGATGCAGCTGGCGCATCCGCACTGGCAGCTGCCGCCGCCCAAATTCGACGTGATGCTTGCGCTGATGCAGGCGCTCGCCGGGCTGGACTTGGTGCGCGCCTGGCTGCTGACCGAGGTGGTCTACCGACCGCATCAAACGCCGTGGTTGGGCTCGTTTCAGCAGGTCCAGGGTGATACCCGCGCGCGCATCACCCCCGCGCTCGGCGAACGCTATGAGAGGCTGCGGGCATGGCTGCTGGATCACCCGCAATCTGTGGCGGAAGACGAGGCGGTGGACCACTTTCTCACTCGCCTGTTCGGCGAAATCCTTTCTCAGCATGGGTTCGGTTTTCATCACGACGATGCGGTCCCTTCACCGGCCGCTTCGTCCGCGCTGGACAAGGCGCGTATCGCGGCCCAGCTGATCGAATCGGCGCGCAAATTCCGCCAGGCGCTCGAGATGGTGCCGGGCCTGTGCGACGCGACCCCCATCGGGGCACGTTTCATCCAGATGGTCCAGCGCCGGCTGTTGGCGGCGACGTACTTGCCGAGCGAGCCGACGGCCACGCAAAACGCCGTGTTGCTTTCCCCGGCCTACAGTTTTTTGATGACCAATCGCTTCGTCGATTATCAGTTCTGGCTGGACATCGGCGACATGGGTTGGTGGGAACGCATCTATCAGCCGCTCACCCATCCCTATGTGTTGCGGCGGGATTGGGAAGCGGGCCGGCCATGGAACGACGCCGATGAGTTCAACGCGCGCCAGGAGACCCTGTACCGGCTGGTGGTCGGTCTGGCCTATCGCTGCCGGCGCGGCATCTATGTGGGCATCAGCGACCTGAGCGAACAAGGCTATGAGCAGCAAGGCCCGCTCCTGCGCGCGCTCCAAGCGGCCTTGCGGAGGATGCGCTGATGGCCTTTGTCCCGCGCCCCCGTCAGCGGGAGCTGGTGGAAGACTATCTGACCCACGGCGGCAAGATGGCTATCAGTGCGGTGCCGGGCAGCGGCAAGACGCACACGCTCTCCTATCTGGCCGCCCAGCTGGTGGCCCACAAGATCGGCGAAGATCAGGAAGTGCTGGTCGTCACCCTGGTCAACGCGGCGGTGGACAATTTTCGACGGCGCATCGCCGGCTTTATGAAGGAGATGAACTTGCTGCCGGGCATGGGCTACCGCGTGCGCACCTTGCACGGTCTGGCGCATGATATTGTGCGCCAGCGCCCTGGATTGGCCGGACTGGCGGAGGATTTCATCATCGTGGATGAGAGCGAAGCGGTGCGCATGCTGGAAGACACCGTGCGCGACTGGTGTCACGCCCACCCCGATTTCGTCGCAGACTATCTGACGCGCGACGCGATGAGCGCGCAGAGCCGGCGATGGATCTTGAGGGAGAAATGGCCGGAGCTGATGCGCGATGTCGCGCGCGCGTTCATCAAGCGCGCCAAGGATTGGCGGGTGACCGTCGCGCAGCTGCAGGGATATTTGGCCGCAGCGCCCGTCGCGCTTCCCCTCGCCCGTATGGGTGCGGAGGTCTATGCGGATTATCAACACCGGCTGGCGGCGCGCGGCG
>JANXAX010000106.1 GCA_025062175.1 Anaerolineae bacterium
CACAAGCATCGGCAGCCGTCTACCTGCGACGCCGTGTCGCTCTATTTCGGGCAAGTTGGGGCCTGCTGGATGGGGAGCTGGGGGAGCATCAAAAGCGCCAGCATACTGGGAGTGGTTTCTAGGCATTGTGGTTGCTCCTCTCAACAAGCTGAACCCCTGATGTGTTATCAACAATTTTATTACAGTTTCAGCCATCTGGCAATGAAGAGAAATATGCCACTGCCCAAGCTCCCTTCCACCGGGTGCAGACGTCCCATAGTGAAGACTGCAAGGCCGGCCAGCTCTCCGATCAGCTGTCCGAAGGCGAAGCCCACTATAGAGGCCAACAAGAAGGCTAACAGTTGACGCAGCTTGCGCCCACAGTAGAGATGGAACAAGGCACCGTAGCTCACCCCAAAGAGCACGATCAACAGGAGTTCTGGTGGCATATCTCGGTATTACTCGATAAAACCACCCCCCAGCACGACGTCGCCCTGATAGAACACCACCGCTTGACCAGGGGTGATATCGCGCAGTGGCCAGTCGAACTGGACGTGGGCACGAGCACCTTCCAGACAGGTCAGCGTCGCCGGGACATCCGGGGACTTATACCGAATACGTGCCGTGATGCGCACCGGTGAAGGAGGTGCATGCCCACTGATGTAGTGAACCGCGCTAGCGAACAGCGTATCACGTCCCAGTTCTTCCGCACTCCCCACGATGACAGCGTTGCGTGCCGGGTCGAGCTGTACTACATACGTGCGCTGTGCACGCGCGATCCCCAATCCCTTGCGCTGACCAATCGTGTAAAATGCCAGGCCCTGGTGCTGGCCCAAAAGTGTCCCGCTGGTATCCAAAATGGGACCTGGACGCAACAGCTGCGGAGCATATTGTGCAATGAAGGCACGGTAGTCACCATTGTCGCCGGCAAAGCACAGATCCTGACTGTCGCTTCTATCGTGGACCATCAATCCGCGTTGCAAAGCGGCGCGGCGCACATCGGACTTAAGCCAATCCCCCAAGGGAAACAGCACATGCTGGAGCTGCCACTGGTTCAAGCGGTGAAGCACATAGCTCTGATCCTTGCTAAGGTCTCTTCCGCGTAAGAGCTGATAGGTGCCTGCCTCGGTGCGCCGTACGCGGGCATAGTGGCCGGTCGCCAGGTACTGTGCACCCAGTGCCAGCGCTTGCTTAAGCAGGAACCCAAAGCGAATGCGCTCGTTGCAGAGAATACAGGGATTAGGCGTGCGACCTGCCGCGTAGGTGGAGACGAAGTAGTCGACCACGATGTGTCTGAACACCTCCCGATAATCCAGCACATAAAAGGGAATGTTTAACTGGGCTGCCACCTGACGTGCCGCAGCCATGCTGTCCGGGGTACAACAGCGGTTATCCCCCATGCTGCACGTGGCCCACAGGCGCAGCATGATCCCGATCACCGTATACCCCTGTTCGACCAGAAGAGCGGCGGCCATCGCGCTGTCCACGCCGCCGCTCATCGCGACCACGACGGTGCCCCGCTCTGTCATTGTTGCACCAAGCATTCCATTACACCGCTTACAACGCGCTCAGCTGCCGCACTGCGGCAGGCAATACTTCCAATACCATTTCGATGTCCTCCGCCGTGTTAGAACGTCCCAGGGTCAGACGCAACGCTCCCAAGGCCAGCTGCCGAGGAATGCCCATGGCGAGCAGCACGGCACTTGGTTCAGCGATACCCGTGTGACAAGCGCTCCCGCTGGCGGCACAGATACCGGCCATATCGAGGTACATCAAGAGTGCATTTGCTTCCACGCCCGGAATGACGAAGCTGGCGTGGTGTGGCAACCTTTCAGTGGGATGACCGGTCAGCTGGGCGTCGGGCAGCGCCGTTTGAACGCCCTGGATGAGATGATCACGCAGCCGGGCAAGGCGCTCATTCTCCGTAGGACGCATATCGTGGGCCAGCTTGAGCGCTTTTGCCAGAGCGACAATATAGGGGACGTTCTCTGTCCCTGCGCGCCGTCCCCTCTCATGTCCACCCCCGGTCTGTTGTGGCAACAGCGCAACCCCCTCGCGCACGAACAGCATACCCACTCCTTTGGGAGCGTAGAATTTGTGCCCCGACAAGGAAAGCAAATCGACGTTCAGGCGGTCCACATTCAAGTCCAGATAGCCGCCCGCTTGGACGGCATCGGTGTGCAGCGGGATGCCATGCGCGCGGGCAATCGCTCCGATCTCCGCTAGGGGCTGGATGGTGCCCACTTCGTTGTTGGCATAAATAATGCTGATCAATACCGTATCGGGACGGAGCGCGCGCTCCACATCTGCCGGGTCGATCATTCCCCAGCGGTCAACGGGCACAACCGTCTGTTGGAAGCCGAAGTGTTCACACAGCTGTGCAATGGTTTGGGTGACTGCAGAGTGTTCACACGCGCTGGTGATAATATGCCGGCCTTTGCCCGCCCGGGCTGCGGCAAAGGCCACGCCCCGGATGGCAAGATTATTGCTCTCTGTCCCACAACTGGTAAAGATGATTTCCTTGGGCTTGCAACCAAGGATCTCTGCTACTTCCCACCTCGATCGGTCTAATGCCTGGGCCGAAGCGCGTGCCTGAGCATGCATACCGGAGGGGTTGCCGTAGTATTCGGTAAAGAATGGCATCATCACTTCCAGCACGCGCGCATCCACCGGCGTCGAGGCCGAATGATCCAAATAGATGACCCGCCTCACAGACGTCCTCCTAGAAAGCTTTGCGATGCTTGTTTCCATACTCGCCTCATAAAACTTCTCTCACAGATCGCCATCCACACAAATAACTCACTGCACAATGATACCTTAGATTGGTGGAGAACATTTGTCAAGAAAATCTTGGAGAGTTCTCAAAAAGTCTTCGGATCACCTAGATTCCTGCAGAGGATCTCGCCGGACCGATGAACGTCCCGATTGGAGGGGATCAGGTTTGAACCCGGCTGAGGGGGATAAACCTGCCGAGACCTAGTGCCAGGCTCGGATGTTTAGCCGAAGTATGGCTACCATTGAATAACCACCGGCGTGCCAATCTGCGCCCATTCGAAGAGCGTGCGCGCATTTTCATCGCTCAAGATCACACATCCATATGAAACCCGCCTGCCCAGCAAGCCTTCCCAAAGCTTGACGCCGGTGGTGCGGTTAATAGGCAGCGCATGGATGCCGTTTTCCAGAGGACCGGAGTAATAGATGCCGAGCCAATAAGGCATGTCCAGGTTCCAAGTGCTAGCGTAGGCCATCTCGATTTTGTCCAGCACACGAAAGCGCCCTGTGGCGGTATCTCTCCCCGGCTCGCCTGTGGAGACCACCCACTTCCACAATAAGCGACCATTCTCGTATACGTACATGCGCTGCTCGGAGATGTCCACCAGAATGAGCTGATCCTCCGGGCTGGGTGTCGGTGTGGCGGTGGGAGGCGGTGTCGCGGTGGGGGTGGGTGACGGCGTTGGTGTGGGTGGATGTAACAACGTAGCAATTTCTTGCACTTTGTGCTGCGCATCGGGTTGATCCGGCCGTAGCGCAAGCGCGGATTGGAATGCTCGCTGCGCCTCGACCAGCTGACCGGCGTTCTGAAGAGCGACTCCCAGGTTGAAATAAGCACTGTACAGCCAACCGTCCACCTCGGCAAAGGTTGGGTCCTCCGCGGAAACACGCGAGAATGCCTCGATAGCTGCTTGCCACTCACCTCGATGGTACAGTTGCAGGCCCTCTAGCATGTTTCTCAGCAGACGGCGTTCCCGCAGGAAGGATGTCTCATTGGGGGCCAGGCGCAATGCCTGATCCAGCGCCACCAGGGCGTCCGGCAGTTTACCTTCCTTACGTCGTAGGACGCTGAGCTGAAAGTAAGCATTCGCTGCGCTGTGTTGCCAGATCGAGTCGGAGGGGTTGATTCGGTGGACAGTCTCTAGCATTGAGACGGCCTCGACCCAACGCGCCTCGCTCAGCGCCACGTTCAGCGCTGTCCGCAAAGCACCTATTTGCACATCCCGATCAGGCGCTGCCGCAGGAGCAGACCTTGCGGTGCTGGAACGCAGCCACACTGCAAAAGCCAGCAGACAGAGCGCAACGATCAGGGCCAAGATTAGCAGGATGGTCACCCACTTGGGCCAAGACCGTTGGCGCGTGGTGACTTTAGGCCTTGCGACCGCCTCGTGAGGTGCCGTGTCTGCTTTGCTGGGAACCCCGGGTTTTACTCCATGGAGCTCGTCCGAGGTGGGCGGGACGGGTTGTTGTGCCGATGATACATCATGGGGGAGTGCTGGCTCTACCAGCGTGCTGGCGGCCTCGACCGATGAGGGGTGGGCAGTAGTGATGACCGGCGCAGTGGTCAGGCGCGTTTCCAACCACCGTCTTGCTTCGGGAAGTTTGGGATGGTTCGGGTTGAGCTGCTCCACCTGGCGCAGTGCGATGCGAGCCTCACGCGGATTTTTAGCGACTGCCACCAACCATAGCCATGCTGTCTCATTTAACGGGTCGTTCATGATCGCCCGGCGTAGTAGGAGGTAGGCTTGACTGCGATCACCCGCTGCTGCTGCCTGGACAGCCCGCTTCAGCAGTTGGCGTGGACTTTCTTCATGTTCCATCTCTTCTGTCGCTCCACTAGAGGTGGGCACCTTCTCGCTTATTTATGTCTAATATACAGCTGTTTTGGCTTTAACGCAATACTCTGGGTGACTTCACTGCAAAGGTGTGTGTTGCCAATCCAAGTCCAATTGTCATACCTCTCATGAACTGCTATATTTAAGAATATCATCGCCGGTGAAAGGTCCTATGGTCGAAATCGTCGAGTCGCCCCATATCTGCGGAGTTCAATTTGCCCACCTACGTGCCTTTACCGACGCACGTGGAGTCGTTATTGAGACATTTCGCAAGGAATGGTTTCCTGATCATTCCTGGGAAGCTATCCAGACGAATTGCAGCCACAGCCGTGCTGGTGTTTTGCGCGGACTGCATTACCACCTCTATCAGACCGATTATTGGTATCTCGTCCGGGGGACGTTGCGCGCGGGGCTGGTGGATCTGCGTCGCAGCTCTCCCACGTATCGCGCAACCCAGATGGTTGATCTCTCTGACCACACCCCCATAGGGCTTCTACTTCCCTGTGGGGTGGCCCACGGTTTTCTGGCGCTCAGCGACGTGACTCTCATCTATCTGGTCAACCGCTATTACGACGCGAGTGACGAATATGGATTGGCCTGGAACGATCCCGAACTGGGGTTAGATTGGGGGCTTCAAGACAAAGAACCGCTTATATCAGAGCGCGACCGGACAAATCCCCGGCTTGCCCACATTCCCATCCAGTCGCTGCCCCGTTGAGGCTGAGCGCAGCATGTGCTCCAATGCGAGCAGATAGAGATATTCCGCCATCTGCGAAAGGAGTTCCGAAATTGGCACGCGGTATTGGCCACCAGTTTATGGTGCAGACCTACTATCGCTACCTTGCACCATCCGACCAGAGCAAAGGGCTACCGCAACCCCCTCTGCAGCTGCCATATAATCCTGACCAGCCGGTGATCCCGTTACCTGCTCCCACGGCTGTCGAGGTCCGCCCAGTGACAGTCCGCGAAGCGATTGAGACACGACGCAGCGTGCGTCATTACGCCCCGACACACCTTTCCCTGGAGGAGCTCTCCTTCCTGCTCTGGTGTACCCAGGGGGTTAAGGAAGTGAGCGGCCGGCAGGTCACCTTGCGCACCGTGCCGTCGGCAGGTGCCCGCCACGCCTTCGAAACCTACTTGCTCGTCAATCGTGTTGCCGGATTGCCCAGCGGGCTTTACCGTTTTCTGGCGCTCGAGCACAAGTTGCTCCAGCTTGATCTCGATCCGAGGCTGAGCGACAAGGTCACGGAAGCGTGTTGGAATCAACAGTTCGTCAAGCAGAGCGCCGTCACCTTCATCTGGAGCGCTGTGGTCTATCGGATGACCTGGCGCTACGGTGAACGTGGCTACCGCTATCTTCATCTGGACGCTGGCCACGTATGTCAGAACCTCTACTTGGCTGCTGCAGCAGTGGACTGCGGCGTCTGTGCTATCGCCGCTTATAATGATGAGGCAATGAACGCCCTGATAGGCTTGGACGGTGCAGAACAATTTGTGATTTATCTGGCGACGGTGGGCAAGCGCGATAGAGTGTGAGAGCAACTTGATAGTTTTTGACAGTCATAGTGTGGTACTCTAGCTATGAAAGATTAAGCAGCCAGTTCGGCTGCTTTTTTAGCGCAATTTGGGCTATGCCAATGGCATACAGTTCACGTATACCTGGTTTTTATAAACACAGTATCGAAGAACGCCTTGCCATCGTGGCAGAAAAGGTTTCTTTGACGTCCGAAGCATGTGAGGTATTGCAAGGTGGAGGATTGTCTTTGCGCATCGCCGACCATATGATCGAGAACGCGGTCGGGGTGTATGGTCTGCCATTGGGAATCGCCACCAATTTTCTGATTAATGGACGAGATGTGTTAATCCCTATGGTGATCGAGGAACCCAGCGTGGTTGCCGGAGCCAGCTTCGCCGCCAAATTGGCGCGCGCTGGTGGCGGTTTCAAGGCAGTGTCTACCGCGTCGGAGATGATCGGGCAGATTCAGGTGCTTGATGTGCCCAATCTACACCAAGCGCGTTTCGAGCTCTTGGCACACGCGGAAGAGTTACTAGCCCTTGCCAACCGTTGTGACCCGGTGCTGGTCGGCTTGGGCGGTGGCGCGCGTGCTTTGGAGGTGCGTCTGATCGAACAAAGCCCGGTGGGAGGCATGTTGGTGGTGCATGTGATTTACGACACGCGCGATGCGATGGGCGCCAACGCGGTCAACACCATGTGCGAAGCGCTAGCGCCGCGCGTGGAGGAAATCACGGGCGGACGGGTGGTGTTGCGCATTCTGAGCAACCTGGCAGACCGGCGCCTGGTGCGTGTGCAATGTACAGTGCCTGCCGAGGCGTTGACCTTCACCGCAGATGGACATCTCTATCCCGGCCGGCAAGTCGTACGTCGCATTGTGGAAGCCAGTGCTCTGGCCATGGTCGACCCCTACCGCGCTGCCACCCACAACAAAGGTATTATGAACGGTGTGGATGCGGTGGTGATCGCGACGGGGAACGACTGGCGAGCTGTCGAAGCGGGCGCCCACGCCTATGCGGCACGCACCGGGTATTATACTGCTTTGTCGCGCTGGGAGGAGACACCCACCGGTGACCTGGTCGGAACGCTGGAGATGCCCATGGCGGTGGGCATCGTGGGTGGCACGGCACGTTCGCATCCTACTGCGCAGGTGGCGCTCAAAATCCTGGGGGTCAGCAGCGCCCGTGAGCTGGCGGAGATCATCGCTGCCGTGGGGCTGGCGCAGAATCTGGCAGCCCTGCGTGCGCTGGCTACGGAAGGCATTCAACGCGGACATATGCGGCTGCACGCGCGACAACAGCTCCTCGCCAAGGAGGAGGGATGAAACCACTACGCCCGGTGGGTATCGTCGGCTACGGTGCTTATATACCTCGTTACCGTCTGCCGGCTGGCGAGATTGCGCGCGTCTGGGGAGAAAAAGGGGAAACCCCGGTGCGCGAAAAAGCCGTCCCCGGCCTGGACGAGGACACGCTCACCATTGCGCTGGAGGCGACACGCAACGCGCTGGCACGAGCTGGTATTGACCCCCAGGAGATCGGGGCAGTGTGGGTGGGCAGTGAGAGCCATCCTTACGCGGTCAAGCCGACCGGCACCATCATAGCGGAGGCGATCGGTGCGACGCCCTACACATTGGCGGCCGACCTGCAGTTCGCCTGTAAGGCCGGCACCGAGGCAATCCAGGCTGGCATCGGTCTGATTGCCAGTGCGATGGTCAAGTATGCACTGGCAGTCGGGGCAGATACGGCACAAGGGCGC
>JANXAX010000107.1 GCA_025062175.1 Anaerolineae bacterium
TCCCCTTGCCCTTATAGGGCTCAGGCGGCCGAACACGACGGATACGCGCTGCGATCTCGCCTACCAGCTCCTTATCGGCTCCAGAGACCATGATCGTGCGGCCGCCTTTGTCTACACTGAACGCAATCCCGGCGGGCGGCTCGAAGACGACCGGATGCGAATACCCCACATATAATACCAACTTGTTCCCTTGCATCTCGGCGCGGTACCCGACGCCCTCGATCTCCAACGTGCGGCTGAACCCCTGGCTGACTCCCAATACCATATTGTTAAGCAGCGCTCGAGTCAGGCCATGCAATGCGCGGTGCCGCCGTTGGTCAGTAGGCCGCCGCACGATGAGCTGCGACCCTTCCACAGAGATTTGCATATCCGGGTCGAAGCGGCGCACCAGCTGCCCCTTTGCTCCCTTGACCAGCACTTGATTGCCCTGGACGTCAACACTGACACCGGCCGGAATAGCGATCGGCATACGACCTATGCGAGACATGGCACATACCTCATCCCCAGAAATCCATACGGAGTCGAACTGATCACCAGACATAGCACAAGACTTCACCGCCCACCCCCAGGCGGCGAGCTTGCCGGTCAGTCAAAACACCCTTCGAAGTGGAGATGATAGCAATCCCCAGACCGGCACGCACCCATGGCAAGTTCTCGTGATTCACATAGACCCTGCGTCCTGGTTTGCTCACGCGCTTTAAGCCTCTGATCACCGAGACAGGTGGTTTGCCTGGCGCATACTTCAGCTTTAGACGCAACACGGGTGCCGGGCGCGAAGGAATTACCTCGTACCCTTCGATAAAGCCTTCCTCTTTCAGAATACGCGCAATTGCCTCACGCATCCGTGAAGCCGGCATAGTCACCTGGGCATGTTGCACCATAGTCGCATTGCGAATACGCGTTAACATATCTGCGATAGGATCGGAGACGCTCATACGTGTGCCCTCCTGCTCGCCTTTACCAACTGGACTTAATGACACCGGGGATGACCCCTTCGTTGGCCAATTCGCGGAAACAAATGCGGCACAACCCAAAGCGTCGCATATATCCACGCGGCCGCCCGCAACGCGAACAGCGGTTACGCACCCGCACCGCGTATTTGCGTCTGGTCTCTCGGATCATCATGCACTTCTTGGCCACCGCTATCTCCTCTTGAAAGGCATCCCCAGAAGCGCCAGCAAACGGCGCGCTTCTTCATCCGTCCGGGCAGTCGTGACGATGGTGATGGACATACCGCGAATCTTATCAATCTTGTCATACACAATCTCGGGCCAGACCAACTGTTCGGTCAACCCAATCGAATAATTTCCCCGCCCGTCGAACTTGTCGGGTGACACGCCTTGGAAGTCACGTTGACGCGCCAAAGCGATGTTCATCAGGCGGTCGAGAAAATCGTACATGCGCCTGCCACGCAGGGTCACCTTGACTCCGATCGGGTTGCCGGCGCGCAGCTTGAAAGCTGCGATGGACTTCTTCGCCCGCGTGATGATCGGCTTCTGCCCGGTGATAGCCATCAGGTCTTGCGAGATGGCATCCAGCACTTTGACATTTTGCAGTGCTTCACCAGCGCCCACGTTGATGACCACCTTCTCAATCCGGGGCACCTGCATCACATTGCGATAGCCGAACTCTTTCATCAGAGCCGGCACCACTTCTTTCTGGTAGCGTTCCTTCAATCTTGGCACAGGTATTTCTGGCATAACCCGCTCCCGCGTTATTTGAACGTCTCGCCGCACTTCTTACATCTGCGCATCTTGCGGCCATCCACGAAAGCGAAGCCAACACGTGTACGCTCATTGCATTGTGGGCAGATCAGCGCCACCTTAGAGATCGCTAGGGGTGCTTCGCGCTCAATGATGCCCGTCTGGGTGCGCGTTTGGCTCACACGGCGCTGATGTTTCTTGATAAGGTTGCGACCGCTCACGATCACCCGATCCTTGTTCGGGTCGCGACCGACTCGTCGACCGAAGCGGTCGATCTTCCAGCCTCGCAGCACCTGACGCACCGTGCCTCGCTGGCCGCGCTCATCCCCCGAAATAATTTCAACGGTGTCTCCCGCTTTAATTTTCATCATATCCGCACCATCCCCTCCTGCCTCTGGGCCACCCGCCTATGGCGTTCGTTGCTCATAGCACCTCCGGGGCCAACGAGACGATTTTCATAAAACCTTTCTCGCGCAGCTCACGCGCCACCGGACCGAAGATACGCGTGCCCTTCGGATTGCGCGTGGTAGGGTCCAATATCACGGCGGCATTGTCGTCGAACCGGATGTAGGAACCATCGCTGCGGCCGTATTCCTTCGCGGTGCGCACGATAACCGCCCGCACAATCTCACCCTTCTTGACCGAGCCCTGTGGGGTGGCCTGCTTGACCGTAGCGACGATAATATCTCCCACAGTTGCATAGCGCCTCTTGGAACCACCCATAACCCGGATACACAGGATCTCTTTCGCTCCGGTGTTATCTGCCACCTTCAGTCGACTCTCTTGCTGGATCATAGACGCCACTCCTCTACCGAGATGTGTCGCGGTATATCTCCTCTCCTCTTGCTCAGCTGCCCATCACCAGCCCTGCGCATCTCCGAGGAGCGTGACCGCATTAGAGACTTGTCCGCTCCAGGATTTCGGTGACCACCCAGCGCTTTTCCTTGCTCAGAGGTCGCGATTCGATCATGCGCACCAGATCACCCACCTGACAGGCGTTGTGCTCATCGTGGGCCTTGTAGCGCTTGCGTCGTCGGATCACTTTGCCGTACAAGGGGTGGCGCTTCAGCGTCTCGACGCTGACCACCACCGTCTTGTCCATCTTATTGCTGACAACGCGTCCGACTAAAATCCTTCGTCTTTCTCGCACCATAGGCGTCCTACCTTACTTAGTTGTCCATTGCGACATGGGCTCAAGCGGATTGCCTGCGCAGCTGGCGCATCCGCATCTCAGTCTTCAGACGGGCAATATCGCGTTTCAGCTGGGTCAGACGATTGTAATTCTGCAATTGACCGATCACCTTCTGAAAGCGCAAGTTGAACAGTTCTTCCTGAACACTGCGCAGACGGGCTTGCAGCTCCACGTCGGACAGCGCGCGTATTTCCTGAGGACGCATCGTTATGCCTCCTCCAGACTATGGCGTGTCACGAACTGGGTTTTAATCGGCAACTTATGGGCGGCGAGACGCATCGCCTCACGCGCCGCTTCCTCGGAAACGCCACTGATCTCAAACAAGACGTGGCCCGGTTTCACCACTGCCACCCAGTGGTCGACATTGCCCTTGCCGCTGCCCATACGGGTCTCAGCCGGCTTCGCCGTCACGGGCTTGTCGGGAAAGATACGGATCCATACCTTGCCACCGCGGCGTACATAGCGCACGATGGCGCGTCGCGCGGCTTCGATCTGACGGCTCGTCATCCAGCAAGGTTCGAGCGCCTGCAAGCCGAACTCGCCGAAGGACACTTCGTTACCTCGACTGGCTTTTCCTTTCATGCGTCCCCGCATTTGTTTGCGATATTTGACACGCTTTGGCATCAACATACTGGCCTTCTCCCTAGACTCAGTATTCCAGCACCATTTCCTCACGGGGTTTCGGCACCACATCGCCTTTGTAAATCCACACCTTCACCCCAATGCGCCCGAAGGTGGTCAGCGCTTCGGCACGCGCGTAGTCGATGTCCGCCCGTAAGGTGTGGCGCGGCACACGCCCCTCGCGTTGGGTCTCCGAGCGCGCCATTTCCGCGTTAGCCAGGCGACCGGCGCATGTGATCATGATCCCCTGTGCCCCAGCACGCATCGCGCGCCGTATTGCCTGTTTCATCGCACGTTTGTGCGAGATTCGCCGCTCAATCTGCTGCGCAATCGAGTCCGCGACCAGATAGGCATCAAGATCAGGTTGCTCGATCTCCTGCACGTCGATGTGCACCTTCTTGCCGGTCAACTCCTCTAATTCCTTGCGCATCTGGTTCACGTTGGCGCCCTTCCGACCGATGATGATGCCCGGTTTCGCCGTCCAGATGCGCACTGAGACCTGCTTGGCTGCTGGAAGCCGCTCAATGTCCACGGCGGATACGCTGCCGCGCTCGTTTCTGCTCCGCAGGAAGTCGCGGATCATCAAATCTTCTTTCAAAAGCTCGGTATATTCAGCGCCCTCGGCGTACCAATGTGCCCGATGGTCTTTGATGATGCCCAAGCGAAGCCCGATCGGATGCGCTTTACGTCCCAAAGCAAAACCTCCTTATCCTTTGTCCAGGCATCCTCCATCTACGTGCGATGCCTTATTCCTCTTCCACCTCTTGGAGCACGACGCGGATGTGCGAAGTACGCTTGCGGATCGGCTTGAAACGTCCACGCGCGCCGAAGCGACGCCACGCGCGCATAGGGCCTGGGTTGGCTACGATCTCGGCGATCACCAAATCTTCCCGGGAGAGGCCAAAGTTTTCCTCAGCATTAGCTATGGCGCTCTTGATCGTCTTCGCAACAGGCACCGCCGCTGCGTGGGGCATCAGGCGCAGGAGCTCCAAAGCCTTCGTTGCTCGCATGCCGCGCACCAGGTTGACAATCCTCCTGGCCTTGATGGGCGACCCGGGCACATATTTGCTCTCTGCTCGCACTTGAAAACGAATCTCAGCCATCGCATCTCATCCTTTTCTCAAACTCTAGCGCACCCGAGAGCCCTTCTCCTTCACCACGTGCCCACGGAAGAAGCGCGTGATGGCGAATTCGCCCAACTTGTGATTCACCATGCTCTCCTGGATGTAAATCGGCACGTGTTGGCGTCCGTTGTGCACAGCGATCGTATGTCCCACCATCTCGGGCGAGATGGTGCTGTCGCGTGCCCAGGTCTTGATCACGCGCTTCTCACCCGCTGCGTTCAACGCTTGAATTTTTTTCAACAGCTTGGGATCAACCCATGGCCCTTTCTTTGCTGAACGCGTCATCTTCACGACCTCCGCTTCTTCTCCCGTCGGTGCACAATGAACTGATCACTCCGTTTGTTACGGCGCGTCTTATAGCCTAATGCTGGCTTGCCCCATGGTGTCTTAGGCCCGGGCAAGCCAATGGGGGCACGCCCTTCCCCGCCGCCGTGGGGATGTGAGGCCGGATCCATGGCCGAGCCGCGCACAGTCGGGCGACGTCCTAACCAGCGACTGCGCCCCGCCTTGCCCAACGAGATGTGGCTGTGTTCCACATTGCCCACCTGGCCGATGGTGGCCATGCAACGCTGATGGATCAGCCGCACCTCACCACTGGGCAAGCGCACCTGGGCATAGTCACCTTCCTTGGCGATGATCTGCGCCGAGGTGCCCGCCGAACGCACCAGCTGGCCTCCGCGGCCCGGCTGCAGCTCGATGTTGTGGATCAGGGTGCCCAGGGGGATGCGCTGAATAGGCAGCGCATTGCCCACCTTGATCTCCGCATCCGGCCCAGAGGTCACGACATCCCCCACCATCAGGCCCAGCGGAGCGATGATATAGCGCTTCTCACCGTCGGCATAAGCCAGCAGGGCAATCCGCGCCGACCGGTTGGGATCATATTCAATGCTGACCACCCGCGCCGGAATCCCGAACTTATCGCGCTTGAAATCGATCACGCGATACAACCGTTTGTGCCCCCCGCCCCGGTGACGCACGGTGATCCTTCCGGAGGAGTTGCGTCCGGCGTGCACCTTGAGGCGCGTGACCAACCGGCGTTCAGGTTCCAGCTTGGTGATCTCTTCAAATGTCGAAACCGTCATCCCTCGCCGGCCGGGCGAGGTCGGCTTATAGCTTCGAATAGGCATAGCGGTCCTCCACCTTATCGCCTATCATCCTTCCCGCACTATTCTGCCGGATCAGACCCCCTCGAATATCTCGATCTTCTGTCCGGGCGCCACGGTGACGATGGCTTTCTTCCAGGCCGGACTGCGCTTGACTCGCTTCCGTCCCCAGCGGCCAAAACGTGGTGGCACATTGATGACGCGCACCTTCTCCACGTCTACCTTGAACACCTGCTCAATCGCCTCGCGGATCTGCACCTTGTTCGCCCGCCGGTCTACCTCGAAGATGTATTGGTTCATCTCCGCTGCAAGGGTGCTTTTCTCGGTGTTCAACGGACGCTTGATTACTTCATAAGGATTCAGCTCAGCCATCGCTACACCTCACGTCCCAACCACTGCTCGATGGTCGCCAGCGCGTCGGTCGGCATGATCAGATAATCGTGTCGCAACAGGTCGCGCACGTTGAGATAGCCGGCCTGCAACGTCAGCACGCCAGGCAAGTTGCGTGCCGCGAGCTCCACATTGGGATTATGACCGGCCAACAGAATCACAGCGCTGCCGTCCACATTCAAGTTTTTGAGCGTATCGACCATAGCGCGCGTTTTAGGCGTCTCTAGCTCCAGCTTATCCAACACAATGATGCGCTCGGCCGCTGCCTTGACCGACAATGCCGAACGCAGTGCCAAGCGACGCATCTTGCGCGGCATCTTTTGCACATAGCTGCGTGGATGCGGGCCGTGGGCGATACCTCCGCCCACGAAGATCGGCGCATTCCGGCTTCCGTGACGTGCACGACCGGTACCCTTCTGCCGGTACCACTTCGCCTTCGTGCGATTGACTTCGCCGCGCGTCTTCGTGTCGTGAGTGCCCAGGCGTCGATTGGCTAACTGGCGTACCAGTGCCTGGTGCATCACCGGAATGTTCGGCTCGATGCCGAAGATATCATCCCGCAGCACCACCTCGCCCACTCGCTCGCCTGCCATGTTCCTGACTACGACTTGCATCGCCTATCTCCGCTTCTTCGATACCGTGGTCTTTCGCGCTTCCCGAATGACGAGCAGACCGTTGCGTGCGCCGGGCACGGCCCCTTTGACCACCAGCAGATTACGTGCCGGGTCAACCATCATCACTTCAAGGTTCTGCACCGTCACGCGCTGATTGCCCATTCGACCGGCCATACGTAGTCCCTTAAACACCCTGCCGGGTGTTGAACCGGCGCTGATTGCCCCAGGCGCGCGCCAGCGGTCGGACTGACCGTGCGTCTTCGGACCTCCACCAAAGCCATGACGTTTCACCACGCCAGCAAAGCCGCGCCCCTTGGAAAAGCCTGTCACGTCCACCAACATGCCAACCTGAAAGATGCCCACATCTATCTTCTGGCCCTCGTGATATTGATCGATGTCGCCCGTCCGGATCTCGCGCAAATAGCGCAGGGCCGGCGCATTGTGCTTAGTCAAGTGGACGCGCTGCGGCTTGGTCAAGCGGCTCGGTCTGATCTCCTCGAAGCCCAACTGGATCGCAGCATAGCCATCCCGTTCCGGAGTCTTCACCTGGGTCACATAACATGGACCCGCCTGGATAACCGTCACCGGGATGACTTCTCCCTTATCGTTAAAAATCTGGCTCATTCCTAACTTTTTGCCCAGAATCCCTTTCATCGCAATTCCTCACAAGGAAGGGGACTGTTCAGCGGCCAGATCGCTGCATCATCCCCCATCCTGTCCCTCCTTTCTATTTGTGCTCAAGAGGGCACTGCTGCACCCGTCCCAGCAGGCAGATTAGCTCTCGCCCGTGGAACGAAAGACCTTACCTGATCTCGACATCAACCCCAGCAGGCAGATTCAGGCGCACCAGCGCATCGATGGTTTTCGAGCTGGGTTCGACCACGTCGATCAGACGTTTGTGCGTGCGGATCTCGAACTGCTCACGCGAATCCTTGTCGATGAAAGGTGAACGGATGACGGTGAATCGTTCGATCCGCGTTGGCAAAGGCACCGGCCCTACCACGATGGCGCCTGTGCGCTCCGCAGCGTCTACGATCTGTCGCACGGATTGATCCAAAACAC
>JANXAX010000108.1 GCA_025062175.1 Anaerolineae bacterium
AGCGGATGTTGATCGAAGGCCCTCGGGGCAGTATCATCGTGCTCCCAGTTAACCATGAGGTGGCCCTGGCTGTCGTGCTGGAAAAAGAGGCGAAACCGGGTATTGCATTTCATGTTGTTCCCCGTGCCGCTCAGCAGATTCAACAGATTTTGAGACAATAGCCTCTGGTCGCGCGTGTATGTCCCTTATGTGAGGGGAGACGGTTGCGCCGTGAGGCTGAGGACTGCTGGCGTCCTTCCACGTTCGCAGGGACGGGTGAGTTTTCAGCCTGAGACAGGGTTGCCACGTTTACCTTCATTCGCGCCGAGGGCCATCCGAGCAGCGACCGTCAGAGAGCGGTTTCATCCTTCTCACCCTGGCCCTCTCCCACCAGATGAAGAGGGAAGCCACTTGTACGGTGACCGGCCATGGGGTTCTGGGCATTCTTCCATTCTTCATAGGCGAGCATCTCCGATACAACCAGCTCGGCCCGACCCGTGCACAGATTGCTTCCATCTCGCCCCCAAATTGAAGTGCACCATGGATCCCCCGCCGCAGGCTTGAGTGATTAGGTGCTTCTATCTGATGTCAGTCGTCGGAAGCAGCCATCACGCAGGTGGATAACACCTGTGCCGCGCCGGCGCGTTCCAGTGCCTCGGTCACCGGCGCGATGTCTTCCTCCGCCACCAGGGCAATCATAAAACCGCCTCGTCCTGCGCCGGAGAGCTTGGCGCCTAAAGCGCCCGCCGAACGCGCCACCTTCAGCAGTCGGTCCAACTCTGGAGATGAAACCCCCATCTCATTGAGCAAGGTTTGATTCTCGTTCATGAGGGGGCCAAGGGCACGCCACTCCCCCCGCACGATTGCTTCTCGGGCGGCACGGACGAGCGCTGCAATGGTGTCGAACAAGTACTCATAGCGGGCACGTTCCGCCTGCCAGCGTTGACGCACCGTGCCGACCACCTGCCGCGTCACGCTGGCGATGCCGGTGTCGGCGATCACCAGGTGGAAGGGCACACCCACCTGCAACAATTCAACCGGTTCACCTGGCACAAAGTAAACCGGTTGCTGATAGGCGATCACCGTGTTGTCGATGCCGCTGGGGGTCCCATGGAAGAGTTTTTCCACCTCATATACCAGACGGGAAGTCTCTTCCGCCGAAAGAGGTTGATTAAAGTAGGTGGCCAACGCGCGTAGGAGTGCAGTCGCCACCGCGGCACCGCTGCCCAGACCTCGCGCGATGGGGATAGTCGAGGAGATGGTCAGCACTAAGTCAGGTTCCTGGGAGGGCGCAATGCCCAGATACGTCAGCCCCAGCAGAACTGCCACGCGCAACGGGTCACCGGCCGGGGCTTCGCGCACGGGATAGCGACATGTCCCCTCGCCCGGAGCGAGAGCGGGCAGATCACAACACTCGAGCCATATGCCACTGCCTCGCTCACCTGGCCGTACCGTGACACGTGCCTCCACCCCACGCACTGGCACCGCAATGGCAGGGCGTCCGTATACCACGGCATGTTCCCCAAAGAGGATCACCTTACCCGGCGCCCTACCCTCCCACATAGCAGTCCCCTAAAGAAACTTCTGCCGGGATCTGAGGGGCGAGGCATCCTATGCCTTGCGTCCTTCCCTGATCCCGGCAGCGTATCTCCTGCTGTGCTATATCGCCCAGACCGGCGTTTGCTCAGAACAGGCCCACCACACGGCCATCCTCGGTCAAATCCACTTGCATAAACGCCGGACGTGAGGGCAGCCCAGGCATGGTGCGCATCTCACCGCACAGCGGATAGATGAAACCGGCTCCGACGCTGGCACGCACCTCGCGCACTGGCAGGGTGAAACCGGTTGGCACACCCTTTAGGTTCGGGTCATGGCTGAGGCTCAGGTGGGTCTTGGCCATACAGATCGGCAGGTTGCCGAACCCCGCCTTTTCATATGCCTCGATCTGCTGGTTGGCCAGCGGTGTGTAATCCACCCCGTCTGCGCCGTATACCTTGGTGGCGATGGTCTCGATTTTTTTCTTAATCGGCCAGTCCAACGGGTAGAGGAAGTCAAAGTGACTGGGCTGCTCGCATGCCGAGATGACCGCCTCGGCCAGCTCGATGGCGCCGGCGCCGCCTTTGGCCCAGTGGTCAGATGGCACAGCTGCGTAGGCCCCCGCCTCTTCGGCGATGCGCTTGACCAGCTGGAGTTCGGCTTCGGTGTCGTACTTGAAGCGGTTAATCGCCACCACCACTGGGATACCGAACAGCTGCACAATCTGGATGTTCTTCACCAGGTTGGCACACCCCTTTTCCAGCAAGGGCAGGTTTTCCTCGGTGTAGGCCGGGTCGAGCGGCCGACCCGGGACGACCTTTGGACCACCACCGTGCATCTTCAGCGCACGCACGGTCGCCACCAGCACCACCGCGTTGGGAATCAATCCTGAATAGCGACATTTAATGTTGAAGAACTTCTCCATCCCGATATCTGCGCCGAACCCGGACTCGGTCACCACATAATCGGCCAGCCTGACGGCAATCTGGTCGGCGATGATGCTACTGTTGCCGTGTGCGATGTTGGCAAATGGCCCCGCATGCACCAGCGCCGGCGTGCCTTCCAGCGTCTGCATCAGGTTGGGCATAATGGCGTCCTTCAAGAGCACTGTCATAGCGCCCGCCACGCCCAATTGCTCCGCCGTCACCGGTTCGCCGGCCACATTCTGGGCGACCACGATGCGCCCCAACCGTTGGCGCAGATCTTGTAAGCCTGTGGTGAGCGCCAGGATCGCCATCACCTCACTGGCAACGGCGATGTCGAAACCCGCTTCGCGCGGCACGCCATCGTTGCGAGTGCCCAGACCGATCACAATCTTGCGCAACGCGCTGTCGTTGATGTCCACCACCCGGTTCCAGGTGATGGTGTAGGGATTGATGCGCAACGGCTCGAGACCCGTGACCTCCTTGAAGCGTTCTCCCAAGTTGCGCTCGTGCAACATACGCGCGTCGATGGCCGCTGCCAACAAATTGTTCGCTGCAGCGACCGCATGGATGTCGCCGGTCAGGTGCAAGTTGAAATCCTCCATCGGCACAACCTGGCTGTAACCGCCACCAGCGGCGCCGCCTTTGATACCGAACGTGGGACCCAGCGAGGGTTGGCGGATGCACGTGATAACGTTTTTGCCCAGGTGTGCTCCCAACGCTTGACTGAGCCCTACCGTGGTGGTCGTCTTCCCCTCACCCAGTGGCGTTGGTGTGATGGCCGTCACATCAATATACTTCCCCTGCGGACGGTCCTTAAATCTCTCAAGCACGTCCAAATGGATCTTGGCCTTGTACTTGCCATAGTAGTCCAGGTCATCTTCGCTTAAGCCGATCGACTCCGCCACCTCCTTGATGGGCCGTAGGATCGCAGCTTGGGCAATCTCGATGTCGCTCGGTACTGGATGTTTGATTTCGATCATAGCAGCCTCTCCCTTTCGTCTTTGTCTTGAACCGCTTTCATAGCGCCCGTTGACCTAGTTGAGAATCCAATCTGGGGGATGGGATCAGAAGGGACTTCTATCGCACAATGTTTGTGCCCGCTCGAACGCGCGTCTAGTTGGGCAGATAGTAGCACGAGCTCATATGGTTGTCAAAAGACGAAATGGGGTGCAGAATGATCTGCGGGAAGGATAGGTATCGGTCGCTTTATAGGTTGCCCTTTGACGCGCGCGAGAGGAATGTCCATGCTTGGAATCGCCCTAGGTCGGTTCGGAGGCAAGCTCTCGGCAGGATTACTCCTGATCGTCCTGCTCTGGTGTTCTCAACATGTCTCAGCGGTGTCCGCCGTTGCACCCGACTGGACGGAGCAGGCGGCTCGTTCTGACTTTTCGATCGTTGTGCTCCCGGACACGCAAAACTATGCCCAAAGCTACCCACATATCTTTGAAGCGCAGACGCGCTGGATTGTGCAACAGCGCACGATCCATAACATCGCGTATGTCGCTCATGTGGGGGATATTGTCAACTCAGCCTCTGCGACACGTCAATGGGAGAATGCGTCTGCGGCCATGGCCATCCTGGAAGACCCATTCACGACGAATCTGCCAGATGGCATCCCCTATGGTATTCTGCCTGGCAACCACGACTTCCCCACTGAGAATTACAATCGCTACTTTGGTGTGCAACGCTTCTCCGGTCGCGGTTATTATGGCGGTCACTATGGGGAGGACAACAATAACAACTATGGATTGTTCAGCGCAGGTGGCATGGATTTCATCATGATCAACCTGCAATATCGGCCTGGCAACGACATCCTCGCCTGGGCAGATACGTTGCTGAAGACCTATCCCGAGCGGCGTGCCATTGTGGTCTCCCACGAAATTTTGGGCGCGGATGCGTCGTTCACCTTTCTGGGCCAGGCAATTTACCGCGCCCTGCGGGATAACCCCAACCTGTTTTTGCTGCTCTGTGGGCATGTGCACACCGAGGCGTGGCGAATGGATATGTATGACGGACGCGTGATCTATACCTTATTGGCCGATTACCAAGACGAACCCAACGGCGGCAATGGCTGGCTGCGCATCCTGAGATTCTCCCCCAACCAGGACACGATTCAGGTGATGACATACTCCCCCACTCTGGATCGCTATCAGACCGATACCGATAGCCAGTTCACACTGGCGTATGACATGGCGCCACGGAGTGCATCCCCGCCCGCAGTACTTCGCGCGTACCTGGCAAACCCATTGCCCTAAAGTGAAAATGGAACAACAGCAAGGAATTGACAGCGCGACCGGTTGCATGTTAAGATATCTGTGAGCGCTCACGGGAGCGGTCACAAAGCTTGGGTGTCACTCAGCAGGTTGGCTGTTGTGAAGCGTCGAGTCACTATCGAGGATGTGGCGCGGATGGCGGGGGTATCCCGTCAAACCGTCTCGCGCGCGATCAACAACAAGGGTGAGATCAGCCCGCTCACCCTGGAGCGCGTAATGAACGCAATCCATCAACTGGGCTACCGCCCCAGTTGGGTGGCGCGCGGGTTGGCCACGCAGCGCACCCGCACACTTGGTCTGGTGGTGCCAGACATCACCAACCCTTTTTTCCCGGAAGTGGCCCGCGGCGTGCAGGACGCCGCTCACACACAGGGTTATCACGTATTCCTGTATAATACAGATGAAAGCGCGGAGCGGGAATATCAAATTCTCTATTCCCTGGCCGCGCAGCTAGTGGACGGCATCCTGCTGTTTGGCTCACGCATCGCCGACGCCGAATTACGCGCCTTCGTGGAACACTACCGCCCTTTGGTCGTGCTCAATCGGCATATCGTGCATCCTGGGGTCGGGATGGTCCTGGTTGATAATCTAGCAGGCGCGCGGTTGGCCGTGGAACACTTGGTGCGCCGGGGACATCGTTACATTGGGATGTTGGCCGGGCCGCTGACTTCGCCGAGCAGTATGCAACGTGTGGCAGGCTTTCGCAATGCCCTTGCCGAGCACCAACTGCCCTTTCAAGAGAGCTATATCGCACCTGGCCCTCCCACCCTGGACGGCGGCCGCACAATCACCGAACAGCTGTTGCGGCGTCATCCAGAGATTACCGCGCTGCTCGCCTACAATGACGTGATGGCCCTCGGCGCAGTGCAGACCTATCGAACGTTGGGCTATCGCATCCCAGAACAGCGTGCCGTGGTGGGCTTCGATGATATCTGGATCGCTGCATTGACCCACCCGGCCCTGACCACCATCCGGGTGAACAAGTACGAAGTGGGATATCGCGCAACGCAGTGCTTATTGTCCATGATCGAAGATGTCACCCAATGCCCTCCCGCGGTTGAGATTGGGGTCGAACTGGTCATCCGCGAGTCGGCATAACCAACCGACTCTCAGCATAACGAGGTGTGAGACATATGGACATGTCCGATATCACCCGAATGTATGATTTTACTGGCCACATTGTGCTCATCACCGGCGGCGCTGGCATCCTGGGAGGCGAAATGGCGTGCGCCCTGGCGAGCTTGGGCGCCAATGTGGTCATCCTCGATCGCGACCCCGCCTTGGCCGACCGGTTGATGGAGCGTCTGAACCTCTGCAGCGGACGCGCGCTGGTCGTATATGGCAATGTGCTGCAGCGCGACACTTTGGTCAAGGCAGATGAAGTCATTCGCGCAGAATTCGGGGACAGTCCCGATATGCTCATCAACGCCGCCGGAGGTAACAACCCGCGCGCCACTACGGGCCCGGATAAGCGGTTTTTCGACATCGGTGTGGACGACCTGCGGTCCGTGTTCGACCTTAACGCCATCGGCACCATCGTCACCTGTCAAGTTTTCGGACGCCGCATGGCCGAGAAAGGTTACGGAGTCATTCTAAACGTCTCTTCGATGAACGCCTTTCGCCCATTGACCCGTGTGGTGGCCTATTCAGCCGCCAAAGCCGCCGTCACCAACTTTACCCAGTGGTTGGCCGTCCACATGGCCAAGGAATACAGCCCCAACATCCGGGTGAATGCCATCGCACCCGGTTTTATGCTCACCGAACAAAACCGTTATCTCTTGATCGATCAAGAGACAGGTGAGCTCACCGCGCGCGGCAGAGCGATTATCGAACACACGCCGCAAGGTCGCTTCGGCACACCCGAGGATCTGCTGGGCACTGTGTTGTGGTTGCTCTCGCCTGCTTCAGCCCATGTGACCGGCGTGGTGGTGCCGGTGGACGGCGGGTTCTCCGCTTTCAGTGGAGTATAATGATGTAGGGTGCAGTGGGGTTCGTATAGCAAGACCGGAAAGGGTTTCTTGCAGCTCACCTTATACTTATGGAGGTTCGCACGCAATGGCAGAGTACCCTGACGCAGCACGTCCTCTGGTAGAACTTAAGGCACGTCGCAAGTTTTTCATCGGCATCGACTCGGACGGATGCGCTTTCGACACTATGGAGATCAAACATAAAGAGTGCTTCTGTCCCAACACGATCAAGTATTGGAACTTGCAAGGCGTGTCCAAGTATGCGCGCGAAGCGGTGGAGTTCGTCAATCTCTATTCCAAGTGGCGCGGCATCAATCGCTGGCCGGCATTGGTGATGGTGTTCGACCTGCTGCGCGAGCGACCAGAGGTGATCGCGCGCAAGATTCCGATCACGGAGGCGAAGGCACTGCGTGCCTTCATCGACTCGGGCTTGCCGTTGAGCAATGACGGGCTAAAAAAATACCTCAAAGAACACTATCATCCCGAGCTGGAGCAGGGGCTGGCATGGAGCGAGGCCGTCAATGCCGCGGTCGCCGACATGGTGCACGGTGTACCCCCCTTCCCGTATGTCCGGGAGAGTCTGGAGATGATGTACGAAGACGCCGATATGATCGTGATGAGCGCCACCCCCACCGAAGCACTGGTGCGGGAATGGCAAGAACACAGCCTGGACCGCTACATCCGGGTGATTGCCGGACAAGAGATGGGGAGCAAAACGCAGCACTTGGCGATGGCCGCCAGCGGCAAGTATCCCCCCGAGAACATCTTAGTGATTGGCGATGCTCCCGGAGATATGAAAGCTGCCAAGGCGAACAATGCCCTGTTCTATCCCATCAATCCTGGTGCTGAAAACGAATCCTGGGAACGCTTCTTTAAAGAGGCCTACCGGCGTTTTGTCACTGGTACCTATGCCGGTGCATACGAACAAGCGCTCATCGCCGAGTTCGAGGCACGACTGCCTGAAGTGCCTCCGTGGAAGAGGTAAATGAATGGTCATCGGTGCTGGCCGTGAGCAAGGATTCCTCAGTGAGGACCAAGTGCGCCAGATAATGGCGCAAGCTCTCGACAGCTTGCCTCTGGACGGGCAACGGGTCGTC
>JANXAX010000109.1:0-3415 GCA_025062175.1 Anaerolineae bacterium
GCCGATCGTATACCGGCGGAGGAGGTGGTGGTCTTCGTCCATCTGCTCGACGATCAGGGCAACAGGGTTTGGGGGGCCGATTCGCCCCCGTTGGGAGGGCTCTACCCGATGCGCGAGTGGCAAAGAGACGAGCTTGTGGCAGACCCGCGACCACTCACCCTGCCGACACTGACACCCGGAGCGTACACGCTCGCAGTGGGCTTGTACAGGCGTGAAAATCTGCAGCGTTTACCTGTGTACGACGCTGCGGGACAAGCGCTGCCCGAAGCGCGCATCCCCCTAATGACGCTGACAGTGCCATGACAATCCGCGCACTCCCCATTGAGTTGATCATCCTCATCGGGGCGCTCTTACTGCTGCTCAGCGTGCTGGCCAGTCGGGCCTCGCATCGTCTGGGCATCCCAGCGTTGCTGGTCTTCTTGGTCATCGGGATGTTGGCTGGCTCCGACGGGCCAGGTGGCATCCACTTTGATGACCCCTGGCTGGCCCAGTTCTTGGGCTCTGTAGCGCTTGCTTATATCCTCTTTGCTGGCGGTCTGGATACCAACTGGGCCGTGGTGCGTCCTGTGTGGAGGCAGAGCGCGCTGCTGTCCACCATCGGGGTGGTCTTGACGGCGCTCTTGATGGGCGCCTTTGTGCCCCTGGTGCTGGATTTTCCCCTGCTCCATGGCTTGTTGTTGGGTGCGGTTGTCTCTTCGACCGATGCTGCGGCCGTCTTTTCGATCCTGCGCTCGCGTGATGTGCGCTTGCGGGGCAACCTGGAACCTTTGCTGGAACTCGAGTCGGGCAGCAACGACCCGATGGCGGTGTTCCTCACCCTAGGGTTTACCCGGCTGTTGAGCGACCCAAACGCTTCATTGGAAGCATTGTTGCCTCAGTTCGTCATCCAATTCGTCGTGGGCGGGTCGGTGGGCTTCGGCGCCGGCAAACTGATGGTTTGGCTCATCAACCACCTGCGGTTGCACGCGGAAGGTCTCTATCCGGTGCTGAGCTTTGCCAACGTACTTCTGGTTTTTGGCATCGCCAGCGTGTTGAGAGGCAACGCCTTTCTGGCTGTCTATCTCGCCGGCATCACGCTGGGCAATCACAACTTTCTGCATCGGCGCAGCCTGACCCGTTTTCACGACGGCCTGGCGTGGTTGATGCAGATCGTGATGTTCCTGGTGCTGGGGCTGTTGGTGTTGCCCTCGCGCTTGCTTGCCATCGCTGTCCCGGGGATCTTGGTGGCCATGTTCTTGATCGTCGTGGCGCGTCCGGTGAGCGTGTTGCTCACCCTGTCGCCGTTTCCGATGCCCCTCGCCGAGAAGGCGATAGTGGCGTGGGTGGGGTTGCGCGGCGCGGTGCCCATCGTGTTGGCCACCTTTCCCCTCCTGGCGGAAGTTTCGCATGCCCAGACGTTGTTTGACTTGGTCTTCTTCGTCGTGTTGACTTCGGTGCTGATTCAGGGGACCACCATCCCGATAGTGGCGCGATGGCTACGGATTGATGTGACCGAGCCGGTCCGTGCGGATGTATTGATCCACGAAGAGTTTGTGGACCGCTGTGGCGGTGAGCTGCGCGAGGTCATCCTGGACAAGCACTCGCCGGCAGTCGGCCGGCGCATCGTCGACCTCGACCTGCCCCCGGAGGCATTGGTGGTGCTGATCAAACGCGACGGCGAGTTTATCATCCCGCGTGGTAGCGTCGCGTTGGAGGCGGGAGATCGCGTGCTGATCGCAGCTGAGGCAGAGGCGCTGGAGAAAGCGCGTCGGATTTTGCAGGGCGTGAATTTCGCAGCGCATAGATATCCAATTCCCAAAAATCCCAAGAAATGCCGCGATGGCTGATTGCACGGCAATTTGGGAGGCTCTCCGGCGGTCGCTATACCCTTCCCAGCGCATTCGATACGCCTGATGGTGTTATAATTAATACCTTGGGTCTGTGAACTCCACATCAAGGCGCTCGCTCGGCTATCCTGTCCACGGTGACACGTTCCATATGCCATCGTGCGAGCGATACCAATCCAAATCGAACAGGAGGAATCCATCCGTGTTCAAACGCGTCGTCATCACCGGACTAGGGGCTGTCACCCCGCTTGGTCATGACGTTCCCAGCACCTGGGAGGCGCTCAAGGCCGGCCGCTCCGGCATCCGGCGGATCACCAGCTTTGACCCTTCGAATTTAGCGACCCAGTTCGCCGGCGAGGTGGTCGATTTCGACCCCTTGAAGTACTTCGACCGACGCGAAGCGCGCCGCATGGACCGCGTCACTCAGTTCGCCATTGTGGCAGCCGATGAGGCGTTGGCGGACTCCGGGCTGTTAAATGCACCCATCAATAAGGACCGCATCGGGGTGGTGGTCAGCAGTGCGGTGGGTGGCATCACCACGCTGCTCGAAAACCAGGAGATCCTGCGCACGCGCGGGCCGAACAAGCTGAACCCCTGGTTCATCCCAATGATGTTGGTCGATACTCCTTCGGCGCAGTTGGGCATCCGCTACGGCTTCCGGGGTCCGAATATGGCGGTCGTCACCGCCTGCGCGACGGGGAGCAACGCTGTGGGCGAGGCGTTCGAGATGGTGGCGCGCGGCGCGGCGGACGCGATCGTGGCGGGTGGCGCTGAGGCGGCGCTGCTGCCCATCGTGATCGCCGGTTTTGACGTGATGGGCGCCATGTCGCTGCGCAACGACGCACCGGAGAAGGCTTGTCGTCCGTTCGACCGCGACCGGGATGGCTTTGTGGTCAGCGAGGGCGCAGCGGTGATGGTGCTGGAGAGCCTGGAGCATGCCCTGGCGCGGGGAGCGCGCATCTACGCCGAGTTCGCCGGCTATGGCACTTCCGTGGATGCGGATCATATGGCAGCCCCGTTGGCCAGCGGCGAGGGGGCGGCGGTGGCGATCCGCGCCGCCCTGGCGCGCGCCGGGATGCAGCCCACTGACATCGATTACATCAACGCCCACGGCACCAGCACCAAGCTCAACGACGTGGCCGAGACAAACGCCATCAAGCTGGTCTTCGGCGAACATGCTTACAAAGTGCCCATCAGCTCCACTAAATCCATGACTGGCCATCTGCTCGCCGGCGCCGGCGCGTTAGAGGCGCTGGTTTGCGTGAAGACCATCGAAGAGGGTATCATTCCCCCTACCATCAACCTGGAAAACCCGGACCCGGAGTGTGATCTGGATTATGTGCCCAACGTCGCCCGGCGGGCGAATGTCCGGGTCGCGATGTCGAACTCGTTCGGCTTTGGTGGACACAACGCGACAGTGATCATTAAACGTTACGAAGCATGAGCAATGGCACGCTACGCACACATTATCGGGTGGGGCAAGGCCATCCCCCGACGGGTGATGACCAATGACGATTGGGCCAAGCTGGTGGACACTTCGGACGAGTGGATTCGCTCGCGCACCCGAGTGCGCGAGCGCCACGTTTTCT
>JANXAX010000109.1:3425-7770 GCA_025062175.1 Anaerolineae bacterium
CCCCCGGGGGGTGTGTCCCATAGGGGGTGGGGGCCTGGGTGTTTGCCCTGGGGGGGGGGGGGTGGCGCCGCGGGCGCGGGCGGGCCCCCCCGCCACTTTGTCTCCGATGGCGAATCGACGCTGACGTTAGCCCTTGAAGCGGCGCGCAATGCTCTGGAGGTCGCGCGTCTCTCTCCGGCCTACCTGGATTTGATCATCGTGGCCACTGTCACACCGGAATACCAGTTTCCCGCCACGGCCTGCCTGGTGCAGGACCGGCTGGGCGCCGGCCACGCCGCTGCCTTTGACCTGAGCGCCGGATGCTCCGGCTTTATCTACGGACTCTCGCTCGCCAGCGATGCCATCCGTGCCGGCAGCTACCAATATGCCCTGGTCATCGGCGCCGAGACGTTGAGCCGCATTATGGATTGGCAGGACCGCACCACGTGTGTTCTCTTCGGCGATGGCGCCGGCGCCGTGGTGCTGGCCGCCAGCTCGGTGCCGGGAGGCGTCATCTCCTATACCCTCGGCGCCGACGGCTCGGGCGGCGATTACCTCATCATGCCCGGCGGCGGCAGCCGCCACCCCACCACGCGCGAAACCGTCGAGCAGCGCATGCATTACATCAAGATGAACGGACGTGAGGTGTTCAAGTTCGCCACGCGCACGATGGATCGCGCCACGCGCCTGGTCTGCGAGCGCGCCAACGTCGCGCTGGAGGACGTGGAGCTGGTGGTGCCCCATCAGGCCAACGACCGCATTATCCAGGCGGCAGCCAAGTCGCTGGGCTTGCCCGAAAAAACTTTTTATGTCAATTTAGACCGTTATGGCAACACCTCGGCGGCTTCCATTCCCATTGCGCTGTGTGAAGCTTTGGAAAAGGGACTGGTGCACCGCCACGATCACATCGTGCTGGTGGGATTCGGCGCCGGGCTCACCTGGGGAGCGTCGCTCATCCAATGGGAGACCCCCTTCCCGGCGACGACGCTCAAATGGTGGCAGCGCCTCTACAACGCCATCTACTATTGCTGGGCGCAGCTGCGCTCCTGGCTGGCGCGTTGGTGGCGACGGGTCGAGAGCTGGCAGACGCGCGAGAATGGCAACGGCAGCCCACCGCACAAAAGTCCTTCTGCGCCCCACCGAGAGGAAAAGAGCATGCCACCCGACCACCCCGAAGTGCGTGAGGGCAGCAGGTTGAAACAAGTGGAAGAGGCCTCATCCCTCGCCAGTGAACGCGTTTCGCCGCCCAGAGAAACCGCGACGCGACCGCGCGATGCCGACCGTCTGGAGCATTGAACCTGGATTATGCCCTTCTGAGAGGTCCAGCATTGCCATTGCTTCGGCGAAAGCCCCTTTGAGTTCGCCGACTTTCAGAAGGTTTCCCCATTGCATCGCACCGCGCAGCATGTGACGGTTCCGGGATGCCGATGGGATGAGGTCCGCGGCTGACACCCGAACCGGTTCACGCCGACCAGGTTGGGTGGAAGTCCAGGATCCTTCAGGGCTTAAGACATCAGCTCAGGGCTTCAGCCCTGTGGTTGGAAACCCACACCACCCTGACGGCACAACAACCTGGACCCCCGGTGCAAAAATTACTCCTAAAAGTGGAACCCTGGGAGAGGACGCCATCTCATGGCGAGTGCAGGGCATCCGTCCGCGACGGGAGCTCACAGGCTACCAACATACCTGGGCGCATCTGCCGCACATGGGCCGCGACCACGACCGCCTGGGTGCCCAATTGGGGCTGGTAGATGCCCAGCCAGGGCGCCATCCGGTAGGCGCGCGCGGCCGCCGTCCACAACCACAGCGGCAGCTTGCCGCTCAGGATGACCCCCCTGTCGCTGGGGAAGCGGGGCAGGCGCACTTGTTCCACCTCGGCATAATCCAGATAGCCGCCTGGCAGCACCAGCTCCACCCAGGTATAGTGTTCGTGCACGCTGACATGCGCCTGCACGGGAGAAGAGGAAGGGTCTTCCGCCAGCTCGAGCGCAGGCGCTGCGATCCAGCCCAGACGTGCGTCGAATTGGTACAACGGCGCCGGGTAGACATGCACCGCCAGCGCGGCATACAGCCAATTAGGGCCGCGGTCGTAGATGGCCAACGGCAGATGGGCCGGGGCATAGGTGAGCACTCTGCCCAGCTGGGCGGGCGACCATCCCTCCCAGGGTTGGTCCGTCGCCCGCGCCAACATACGTCCCAAACGTTCTAGTTCGACCACCAGATCGGCCGGTGCCGCGGCGATATGCACGCGGCGCAGCTCCTCTTGATCATAGGCAAACAAGCTGGCCACCAGGTCCACCAGGGCGGTGAAGACCACTCCGCCCGCGGTGCTGCCACGTTCCAGCCCGCTGATCTGCCCGCGCAGCACTGGGCTGCGCGCCCGTACCACCTCTTCTCCCGCGTGCACCGAGCGCAGGTCGGCGATCACCTGCAGGTTGTGGCGCCGTGCCAGTCGATGCCACCAGTTATGACTGGCACGGTCGCGCGTCAGCAGAATGATATGCGTGCAATGGTCAAAGAGCGTTTCCTGCCACTCGGTTGGCTGACCACCCATGTCCACGATCAGCGGCAGGTGACGCCGCGCGATGTCGCGACGGATGCGCTGAATCCACTCCGACGTGACGGCACCCTTGATGCGGATGCGTCGCACCAGCGCCTGGTCGGCCTCATTAGCCCAGTCCCCCTCGCCGTCGGGAAACGCGCGCAGCACATAGTGGGCGATCTGGCGCGCCCGCAAAGCCTTGCTCAACGAATACGCGAGCACGGACTTGCCACTGTGGGGCGGCCCGCCGATTGCGACCGCTGGAAAGATCTCCATTTGCCTCGCGTCACTCCTTTCTTCCCACGTCCCACAATGCCACTCTCGACTTTTTCGACCTTTCCGGGGAGCTTGCTCGCATGCAAGGCCTAGTACTTCTTTCCCTTTGTTCACCCACCGAACTTATGGTATCTTTTTAAGCAAAGTATCCGCGTGGCGTAGCCTCCTCGCACGAGCGCGGGCTTTCCTGGATGGCATCTGATAGAGCTGTGAAATAGAAAATTGTTTCGGAGCGATGACGACCGAAAGCCTTCTTTTGGTCACGATGGGCGGCCAGCCCCAGGTGGTAACCTTTGCCTTGGACTGGCTGCTGGCACGCGGCGAGATCATCCGCGAAGTCGTAGTAGTGCACCTGTCCCCTACGCCGGATCTCCTCGCTGAATATCAGCGCACCCAGCGCGCGTTGGAACGGCTGCATCGCGAATTCAGCGGCGACCATTATCAAGGCCGTCCGTGTCGCTTGCGATTGGTGCCGATCCGTTACGACGATGTACGCCTGGCGGATATTCGCAGTGAGGCCGACGCCGACGTGGTCTGGTCGGCCATCTACCAGCTGCTGATCACGCTGAAGGCCCAAGGACGGCCGCTGCACCTGTGCATCGCCGGCGGACGGCGCATCATGGGCCTGCTGACGCTCAGCGCGGCGATGTTGCTGTGTGGCCATCAAGATCACGTGTGGCATATGTACACGCCCACCGGTTTCCGAGAATGCGCGCGCAACGGTAGCATCATGCATGCCCGGCCGGAAGACGGGGTGCGCTTGATCCGGGTGCCCTTCGTCCCTTGGGGCGCCTATTTCCCCGCCCTGCGCGACCTGATGATGCGCTCGCCGGCCGAGGTCATCGCTGCCCAGACGGCCCAACTGGAGGCGGCCGAATATGCGCGTTGTCGCAGCGTGTTTGAACAGCTCACCCGGCGGCAGCGTGATGTCCTGCGCTTGTTCGCCCTGGGAAACAATCCACAAGGTGTTGCCGAACAGCTGCACATCACCCTGGCGACGGTCAACACCCACAAAACCGTCATCCTGGATCAGTGTCGCATCGCCTGGAACCTGCCGGAGGACGCCTACCTGTCCTATCACTTCATCCACGACCACTTCGCCCGTTTCTTCCAGCGCGCGAGCCCTGCTCCTAACCGTTATAACACAGGAGAAGCGGACCTGGCATTATAACTTTGTATGAGCCCGATTCGCTAGATCTCTGATGAACCAAAGCCTATTGGGTTCTACGATAGTGCAAGAGAAAATGTGCGAATTTAAGGAGGAAGAAGCCATGCCCTGGTGGCGGGATCGATACCACGACGAATCCGACCGCGATTGGTGGGATGAGGACGAAGAGGACGAGGGATACGGATCTGCCTATGGGAGCTATCCATATGGCTGGAGCACCATTATGGGGATGCCCTATCCGATCGCGATTGACATCATGCGCGGCAAGTGGCCGCCCGGGCGTGAAGAGAGTGGTTTCTGCGACGATGGCAGCACCTTGGATCCAGGAGGGGACGACCCGTTCTGGGATCCGTTCGGCGGTGGAGGCGACTTCTTCGACG
>JANXAX010000010.1 GCA_025062175.1 Anaerolineae bacterium
GTGATCCAGTACGCTTGGCGGATCACGGCGATCTCATACGGGGATTTGATCGCCCTGACGCGCAGCAGCACGTCGTCGGCGGGCACGATCTCCGCGTCGTCCGCGGCCTTCTGCAGGTCAAGGAAGATGGGATGTGGGAAGATGTTCCAGTCCGCCACGCCGATGCGTCGCGGCGGGCGTGGGCACACCGCCTTGAGGATGCTGCGGAAATCCTCATACTCCACCGGCGGCACCCAATCCGGCGCCGAGGTCTCGACAAACAACGGATGGATGTGGATGTTCTTGATGCGCGAAAACTGTCGGGCGAACTCGAACGACTCGGGACCGCCGGTGATCAGCGCCGCCGCGCCCTCACGCGGCACCACCACGCCGGCAAAGTCGAAGAAGGGCCAGAAGTCGGCCAGATAACGGCTGCTGGCCGGCTCCGACTCCGAAGAGTAGGTCACCAACACATCCAGGTCGGCCTTGGCCATCTCCTCCTGCAACCGTGCGATGCGACGTTCGTAGTCGCTGTCGGGGATCATAGCGGTGCGCATTCCGAAAAGCCTCCTTTCAAGATGTGCAGCGAGCACTTTATTTGCGATGTGAAATTATAGTCTCCACCCGCGGCCGTGCGCAACACGCATGGCACAGGCCCTCGACGGAGAGGGCATGCACATCCACCTCGAAGCCATAGCGCTCGCGCGCACAGGCGATGAAGGGCTGCAGGCTTTCCAGCCCCACCTCGAACACCTTGCCGCACGCGCGGCATACCATGTGCACATGCGGAGCGCTGTGGTGCGCCAGCTCATAGCGATGGTGGCCGTCGTTGCCCTGGACGCAGGTGACCACTCGAAATTCCCGCAGCAGCTCCAAGGTGCGGTATACTGTCGAGATATCCATCGAGGGCGCGTCCTTGCGCACGCACCGAAAGATCTCCTCCGCAGTGGCCAGCTGGCCGATCTCATGGAGCGCGGAGAGAATTTGTCTGCGTTGTGCGGTCAACCGCAGCCCCCTCCGGCGCAGCGACTTAAAGAGACCCTGCTCGCAGCTCATAGCCGGGTTGGCATCCTCATCGCGCCCCACAGCGCCCCCGGAGCAAGGCGCTCGATGATGCCGGCTCGACAGCCAGCATACGGCGCCGTCGATCTCCTTTGCGCCTCACAGGCGTGCCCCTCCACCTTCGCGATACCCCAAGCGGACTCAAGACTTCGGCCGCACGCGTAAGATCGTGGCTTGCTCCCGCGCATCGGTCGAGAAGTAAATGAAACCGTCCGGGCCGACTGTGACATCGCGCAGCCGGCCATAAGTGCCATTTATCAGGATCTCTTCTTGCACCACCTCCTCACCGCTCACCCTGAGCCGATAGAGACGCCCCGTCCGCAGGGTGACGAAGAAGATGTCGCCCCACCACGCCGGGAAGGCATCACCCGTGTAAAACACCAAGTCCGAAATCGCGATGGTCCGATCGGAGTAGAACTCCTTGACGGCCGGCTCGTAGTTCGCCACGGAGCACGTTGCCTGCTCGCCCAGGCAGACCGGCCAGCCATAGTTCTTGCCTTTCTTGATGATGTTCAGCTCGTCGCGCGTGTCCGGCCCGTGCTCGGTCGACCACAGCCAGCGGGTGCCCGGCTGGAACGCCAACCCCTGGGGATTGCGATGGCCCAACGTCCACACCGGACTGCCGGGGAAGGGGTTATCGGCGGGGATGCTGCCATCGCGGTTGATGCGCAGGATCTTGCCGCTGAGCGAGTTTACGTCCTGAGCCCGCTCCGGCACGATGGCATCGCCCATCGAGACGAAGAGGTAGCCATGTTCGTCCGGGGAGACGACGATGCGACAGCCGTTATGCCGCAGCGCATACGGCATGGTGAGCAGGACCTGTTCCTCTCTCAGCTGCGTGCCGGACAGCACCAAGCGCGACAGGCGGTTGACGCCGATCTCCGCCGCTGCTGCCCTCGGATAGTCGGCCGCTATGAGGCCATGGGCGCTGATGACCGGCAGATAGGTGCTGAATGGAGTTGCGATTGTAGTGGAGTAGCATACATACAGCACCCCGTTCCGGGCGAAATCGGGATCCAGCTCCATGCCGAGCAGGCCGCCCTCGCCGCCGCCTCGGATCGGTAAGCGAGGTGTGAAGGTCGTCAGCTGGCCTGTGCGGACGTCCAGCGCGTGGATCTCTCCCGTGTCACGGCTGGTGAAGAACAGGCGGCCGTCCGGCGCGAAGTTGAGGCTCCATGGCAGATAGACGTTCTCCCTCACCGTCTCGATCACGAAGTCCTGGGCGTGGACGGCAGATGGCATCCCTAAAGCGAGGCCGGACACCACGATTAACCATATAGCAAACACCACGAGGCAACGCGACAATCGCTCCATAAACATCGTCCCATGCTCCTTAGCACCCTATGCCCATATCCACGAGATCACAACACTAGTTCCAATGGGATTCCACCTGCATCATAGCACACCTCATGCGATATCACAATCATTCCCGTCCGCGTGACGCATTTTCCGATCAGGGTGATGGGAGCGGCGGTTCCGGAGTTGTGGCGGTCACCCGAGCACACACGCCACAGGGCTGAAGTCCTGGGCTGGGTCTCAAGCCCTGGCGGGCTCTTCGGCTGCCGCCGGACGGATCCGGCTTCAGCCGGGCACTGCCCCCTCGCCTACAGCGCCGGGAGAGGGACCAGGGGTGAGGGCATCACGCCGCGGGCTTGAGCCCGCCGGCGTCTGGGAGTGAGGGACACGACCCTCAAAATTGCCCTAACCCGCCGTTCCATTTCAGCGAATCTGTGATACAATGTTCCTCAGAGATCCATCCCACCACGGAGGAGGTGTTGCCCGACACAAAAGTGCAGCGCAAAGAGCCGGTGTTGGCGCTGTGAAGCGTGCGGCCTTCATCCGCGAGTTGGAGCATGCCAGTTGCGTCCTCTGGTGCCACGGCAGTCGGCACGCGAGCTGCTGAGAGGAAGGTGAGGTTGCGATGAGGGCTTTTACCGCATATGTCGAATGGGATCCCGAGACAGGGCTCTATGTGGGCTTCGTGCCCAGCATCCCTGGGGCTCACACCCAGGCGGCGAGCCTGGATGAGCTCCACCAGAACCTCAAAGAGGTGCTGGAATTGTGCCTGGCAGAATACGGTGGGACGTTGGAAGACCTGCCGCGCTTTGTCGGGTTACAACAAATTGAGGTGAACGGGTGACCCGTCTGCCCAGCGTGGACTTCAGGACGATGGAAAAGGTGCTATACCACCTGGGCTTTCAAGCGGTGCGACAGAAGGGAAGCCACGTCTTTTATCGTCACCCGGATGGCAGAACCACCACCCTCCCGCACCATCCCGGAAGGGATCTGGCGCGGCCATTGCTCCGCGAAATTCTTCGGGAGATCGAGTTGACGCCAGAACAGCTTCGGGAGGTGTTGAAAAAGATATAACGTATATCCGTGCTGCGACCGCCGAAGAGCGGTATGATCCCCCTCGCCCTGACCCTCTCTTACCACGGAGAGGGAGTCAATACCCCTCCCCCGCCGCGCCGGGAGAGGGACCAGGGGTGAGGGCGCACCCCCCGCGCCCACAGCGCCGGGAGAGGGGCCAGGGGTGCGGGCACGCCCCCCCGCGCCCACAGCGCCGGGAGAGGGGCCGGGGGTGAGGGCACTTCCCCGCGCCCACAGCGCCGGGAGAGGGGCCAGGGGTGAGGGCACACCCTGCATGCAGGCTTCTGGCGTGTACCCCACCGCCGATTGCGCGGTCGCGATAACCCACCTGAACAGCCCGATTTCCCCAACCCTCTCCGTGTGTGTAGAATATCGTGCAACCCGACCGTGTCGTCCGGAGGGAGCACATTGCCGCTCGAAGCCACGCGCTGTTGCCGGTGAACAGGAGATCATGGAAGCGCACGCCGCGACACGCACAGGACATGCGCCGCATTGGGTGTGGGCGTGGTCGTCCATCCTCATCGCACTCAGCTGCCTGCCCTACCTGGTGGCCTGGGCCGCCACGCCGGTCGGACATCAGTTCACCGGCCTCCTGGTCAACCCGCTGGATGGGCATTCGTACCTGGCCAAGATGCGCCAGGGTTGGGAGGGAGCGTGGGTGTTTCAGCTGCGCTACACCCCGGAGCCGCATGCAGGGGCAGCGATCTTCCTATTCTACCTCGCCCTGGGGCACGTCGCGCGCTGGACGGGGTTGCCGTTGATCGCGGTGTATCACCTTGCGCGTGTCTCGGCCGGCCTGGCCTTGTTCGCCGCGCTCCACACCTTTGTCGGACGGTTAACCGAGGAACGCTCCGAGCGGCGACGGCTCGTGCTCCTGGCCAGCAGCAGTGCTGGACTGGGTTGGCTGGGCGTTATGGTGGGGCTGTTTCCCATCGATCTCTGGGTGCCAGAGGCGTTCGCCTTCTTGAGCCTCCTGGCCAACCCGCACTTTCCGCTGGCGCTCGGGTTGCAGCTCTTCCTGCTGCAAAGCGTGCTCTGGCCGAAGGAGGGGAGGCGCGGCTGGCTGCTGCCCGGATTGGCTGGAACAGCCCTGGCGATCGTCGCTCCTTTCGCGTTGCCCGTCCTTTACGTCGTGTTTGCTGCGCACCTATTGTGGCCGCTGTGGTCGAGGCACGCGCGAGATTCCGCGCAGGAGGTCTGCACCCCCCTGCGGGGTGCGTGGAAGGCGGCGTTGAGCGCAACGCTCGCCTCGCTTCCCTGGTTGGCATACGACCTCCTCGTCTACACCATCCATCCGGCGCTGAGGGCGTGGGCGCAGCAGAATGTGACCCCTACTCCCGCCCCGGCCGACCTCCTGCTGGGATTCGGCCTTCTGACCCCGCTGGCCGCGGTGGGGACGTGGGCCGCCGCGCGCCGACGTGACCGGCCTGCGCTGCTGCTGGCAGTCTGGAGCGGCGTCACGCTGGTTGGGGTGTACGTTCCCATCGCGCTGCAGCGTCGCCTGCTCATCGGGTTGGGCGTGGCACTCGCCATGTTGGCCGGCATCGGTCTGCGCCACCTGCCGCGCTCCGTCACCCGATTGGCGGTGGCGTTCAGCTGGTTGGGGATAGGATTTCAGCTGTTTGTCTTTACCGCAGGAGCGCTCAGCGCCGCGCAGGGCCAGGAGCCCGCCGCGGCCTTGTATATCTCAGCGGATGAAGCCGCGGCGATGCAGTGGTTGTCGACCCACGGCGGCGATGCCGTGGTGTTGGCCGCCCCGCGCACCGGCAATGTATTGCCCGGCCAGGCAGGCACGCGCAGCTTCTACGGACACCCGTTTGAGACGATCGACGCCACGACGAAGGCGGCCTACGCCGAGGCGTTTTTCACGGGAGAAATGTCCGACGCAACATGGCAAATGTTGCGGGAGCGCTACGCCATCCGTTTTGTGTTCGTCGGCCCGCAGGAGCGCCGGCTGGGCGCCCGCCGCCTGCCGGACGGGCTGGTGCCGGTCTTCCAGCAAGGAGACGTGACCATCTATCGGGTGCCATGAAATCCATCCAAGAGGCGGATGAGATATGCAGAAACTTTTCAAGTCGGAGGCCAAGCCCACTATGCTTTTCGTCCTTTTGACCGCATTGGTGGCCATCCTGCTGTTGGTGGGAGGGCAGACGTTGCTCAAGCTCGGTCTGAACGAGATCGGGGGGGTGAGCCTGTTCGGCGGCAATCCCGTCGGCAGCTTCGCCAACCTGTTGCGCACGCCGTGGGTGATCCTCGGCTTTGCCTTCTACGCCGTGAGCGCCGTCCTTTGGCTGGACGTGCTCTCCCAGCTCGATTTCAGCATGGCCTATCCGATGGTGAGCCTGACCTACATCTTCTCGTTGCTCATCGGGCGCTTCGTGTTTCACGAGACGATCAGCTGGCAACGCGTTGCCGGCGTGTTGTTGATCGTCGCCGGCCTGTTCTTCGTCGTGCGCAGTGGGAGGCCGTGATCATTTGCTCGCGCGACGGTGAAACAGATGCCAGGGCACGTCCGGGGGTGGGCTGTCGGCAGCGCGTTGGTGATCGGGATCTGCGCGCTGTTCCTGCCCGCTTGTTTGCAACCGGATGCGTGGCTCTATCCCACTTACAGCCCCCATTCTGATCTCACTGTCATCCATTGGCCCAAGGTCCATCTGATGACCACCCACTGGCGCGCCACGGGCGAATTGCCGCTATGGACGCCCGCGAATCTGAGCGGCATGCCATTGGCGGCCAATCAACTCGCCATGCGCTTCTACCCTCCGGCATGGCTGCTGCTCCTGATGCCCTCCGGAACGGGGTTCAATCTTTTTCTCGCGCTGCATTTGGGGTGGGCCGGACTGGGCACGTGGTGGCTGCTGCGCCGCGTCTTCCGGGTGGATGCCCTGCCGGCGTTGCTCGGCGGCTGGACGTTTGCCCTGAGCGGCAAGCTGATAGCGCACATGGCGGGGGGCCACGCCAGTCTGATCGCCGCGGCGGCGTGGATGCCGTGGGCGTTTGGCGCCACGAGCCAGCTCTTCGACGCCACATCCGTCCGCGCGCGCCTGGGGTGGGCCGTGTGGGCCGGCCTGGCGCTGGCGGCTCAGCTTGCCACCCATATGCTCATCGTGCTCTACACGAGCTATCTGCTCGCCGCATGGGCGCTCTGGCAGATGTTCTGTTCTGGGCGCGTAGAGGCGAGGCGCCTGGGGGCGCTGGTGTCCGCCCTGGGGGTGATCCCGCTCAGCGCGTTCGCGCTGGGCGCCGCACCGCTGCTGCCGTTGATCGAACTCTGGGGATACAGCAATCGGGCTTTGTCGCTCGAGGAAGCGGGCGCATACGCGCTGACGCCGCTCCAGCTGGGCGTGGCGCTTTTCCTGCCGCAGAGCCATGCCGGGCATGAAGCGGTGGCGTATCTCGGCCTGGTGCCGCTCGTGCTGGCCGGCTGGGGACTGCGTCGTGACGACCGACGCACCTGGTTTTTGGCGGGCGTCGTCTTGATCGCCCTGCTCTATGCCCTCGGCCGCGCGACCCCCTGTTTCGAGCTGGTCTATCGCTTCGCGCCGGGGATGGCATCCGTGCGCACGCCGGCGCGCGCCCTCATCGTCGGCGCCTTGGCGCTGGCGGTCCTGGCGGCGCTGGGCGGCCAGCGCCTCGTCCAAGGGCGCATCCCGTGGCATTCCCGCGTCATCCCGGCCCTCGCGGCGGTCACCACCATGTCCGGTGGCGGGCTTGCTGCTCTCGGCCGCGCCGACCGGGCCACGCTCGGGCTGGCATGTCTGCCCCTCGCCACGGTGCTGACGCTCGGGTTGGCGGCACGCGGCCGCTGGCACGCATCCCTGGCCGGGTTGGTCCTCGCTTGTCTCACCTGGGGCGATCTCGTCTCGTTCGGATACACACTCCTGCGCTTCATCCCCGCGCAGGAAGCGTTTGCCCCTGGCGCCGCGGCCGCGGAGTACCTCAGCCGTCAGCCGGGCCTCTGGCGCAGCTACTCCCCGAGCTACAGCCTCCCACCCCACGTCGCCGCCCGAGCGGGCATCCAGACCGCGGACGGGGTCGAGCCGGTGCACCTGGAACGCTACGACCGCTTCATGGAGCTGGCCGGCAACTATGCCCATCTCCCGGACGTGCCCGCCGGCCACTTCAGCGTCACCATCCCCCCCTTTCCACCGGGTCGTCCGCTGGAAAGGGCTTTCCGCGACGTGCCCCCCAACCTTGCGCTGCTGGGGCTGTTGAACGTGACCTATGTGGTCTCTGCCTTTGCGCTGCCGATGGACGATCTTGCGCTGCTGACCCAGTTGGAACACGTTTACATCTACCGCAACCATCGTGCGTTGCCGCGCGCCTGGGTGTTGCCGACAGAAGTCGCCAGACCGTTTCTTTATCCGGATATCCCCACCGACTGGCAGCCGCAGCTGGAGGCCCTGTCCCGCAGCGCCGCCACATGGCACAGCGCCATGCCCCATGCGGTGGTCATCCAGGAATATCAGCCGGATCGCATCGTCCTGGCCGCGCGGGTGGAGCGAGCGAGCGTGTTGGTCCTGAGCGAGAATTGGTACCCCGGTTGGCGGGCATGGGTGGACGACGTGCCGGCTGAGGTGCGGCCCGTCGCCGGCCTGTTGCGCGGTGTGCCGTTGGAGGCAGGGGAGCATCGCGTCGTCCTGGCCTACCAACCGCTCAGCGCCCGCATCGGCATAGGAATCTCGACCATGGCCGGCGTCGGTCTCCTGCTCTTCATAGCACTTATCGGAGCACCTCGCCTCGTTTCCCGCCCGGTTCTTGTAGGGGGAAAAACACCACGATGAGAAGAGGAACCATCAGCCGCCTGGAATGGAAATGGTGGGCGCTGGGCAGTGTCGCGCTGATTCTCCTGACCGGCGTTCCATATGGGCTCGGCTGGCTGATGGAGACGCCGGAATATGCCTTCAGTGGTTTCTTTGTGGCGGTGGAGGACGGCAACAACTATCTCGCGGCGATGTATCAGGGGGCAGCGGGGCGTTGGCGGTTTTACAATCCCTATACGCCCGAGCCGCACGTGGGTCTCTTCGCTTATACGCTCTATTTGGTGCTCGGCAAGTTGGCGCGCCTGGCCGACCTGCCCCTGGCGTTGGTGCTGCATCTGGCACGCGCAGCGGCGATCCCCTTCTTGCTCCTCGCCGTCTATCGTTTCGTCGCCCATTTCACACCGTGGCACGCCATACGCCGTCTCAGCTGGTTTCTGGTTGCAATGGGGGGCGGATTGGGTTGGCTGTGGGTGTTGGCCGGTGGGACGTTTGCGCCCGGCGCCATGCCCACCGATCTATGGGTGCCGGATGCGTCGGCCTTCCTGACTATGCTCACCTTTCCTCATCTGGTGTTGGCGCAGGCCTCTCTTCTGTGGCTGGCCATCTCCGGGCTGCGGTTGTTGCATCATCCGAATGCCAGCGATTGGCTCGGCACCGCGCTCGCGGCGCTGGTGTTGAGTCTGATCCACCCCTACAGCCCGCCCATCCTGATCGGCCTGTTGACGCTGCACTGGGCCTGGCGGGGGTGGCGTTCCGGCGCGTTGGCCTGGCAGCCGTGGCTGCGCCTCGGCGTCGCCAGCTCCACCGCGCTGCCCGTGCTCGTGCATATGCTTTGGGTCCTTCAGAGCGATCCCGTCCTGCGCAGCTGGCTGGAGCAGAACGTCGTCCGCTCGCCCCATCCGCTGTTCTATCTGCTCGGATTTGGCCTCTTATGTCCGCTGGCGCTGGTGGGGTTGCTGCAACGCGCCCTCCTGCGTCGTCATCCGGATGTCTCTTTCGTGGTGCTGTGGGTGTTGCTCATCCCGCTGCTGCTCTACATCCCTTCAAACCTGCAGCGCCGTTTCCTGAACGGCTACCAGGTGCCCCTCGTGCTGATGGCCGTCTGCGGATTGGTGGGGCTGCTGGATCGCATCCCACCGCGCTGGCGCTCCAAGGTGGTATTGGGCTTCAAGACGTTCAGCACGCTTTCCAATCTGATGTTGCTCGGCGGCTTTATCGTCCTGGTCGTGGGACGACCGCCGTTGGTCTTCAACGCGCGCGCGGTGCTGGCGGCGATGGACTGGCTGGCGGCACGCGCCGAGGCGGATGCAGTGGTGCTGGCGGCCTATGACACGGGCAATCTGCTGCCGACGCGCGCGTTGGTGCGCTCCTTCGTCGGACATGGACCGCAGAGCGTCCATGCGGAGGTGCGGCGTGAGCAGGTGCGCGCCTTTTTCAGCGGCGCGCTGAGCCCAGAGGCGCGCCGGGCGTTGTTGCGCGATCATCACGTGCGCTATATCTTCTACGGGCCTTCGGAGCGGGCATTGGGCGACGTTTCGCCGGCCGATTTGCCCGACGTGCGGCGAATCTATCACCAGGACGCAGTGCAGATTTATGAGGTGTGCTATGGAGTTCCGACGTGCCAGTGGTGTGTTGCTCCATCCCACGTCTCTGCCGGGCCGCTTCGGGTGCGGTGACCTGGGGCCAGGCGCTTATGCCTTCCTCGACTTCCTGAACCAAAGCAAGCAGAGCATCTGGCAGGTGCTACCACTGGGCCCGACCGGCTACGGCGACTCCCCCTATCAGGTGCTTTCGTCGTTCGCCGGCAATCCCCTGCTCATCAGCTGCGACCGGCTGTTAGAGGAAGGGCTGCTCTCACCGGCCGACCTGGCGGAGATGCCCACCTTTCCAACCGAACGTGTCGACTATGGGCGGCTTATCCCTTTCAAAAAGCGCATGTTGCGTCGGTCGTTTCTCCGCTTCAACACTGCGGCCGACGCGCCGTTGCACGCCGCGTTCGAGCGCTTCTGCGAGGAGCATGCCGGCTGGCTGGAGGACTTCGCGCTCTTCATGGCGCTGAAAGACGCCCACGGAGGTGCCCCTTGGTATGCCTGGGAAGCGGAGCTGGTGGCCAGAAGACCCGAGGCGCTCCGAGATTGGCGGCGCACGCTGCGCGAGGAGTGCACTTTCCACCAATATCTGCAGTTCTTGTTCTTCCGTCAATGGCAGGCGCTCAAAGCAGAAGCAAACCGGCGCGGCATCCGCATTGTGGGCGACCTGCCCATCTTCGTCGCCCACGACAGCGCCGATGTCTGGACGCATCCGGAGCTCTTCCAGCTGGATGAGCGAGGCATGCCCACCGTGGTTGCCGGGGTGCCGCCGGACTATTTCAGCGCCACCGGCCAGCTGTGGGGCAACCCCATCTATCGCTGGGAGGTGTTGCGGGAGCAGGGCTACGCCTGGTGGATCGCGCGGGTGCGCGCCACGTTGACCCTGGTGGACTGCGTCCGCCTCGATCATTTTCGCGGCTTTGAGGCCTATTGGGAAGTGCCGGCGGGTGAGAAGACCGCCATTCCGGGCCGTTGGGTGAAGGGCCCCGGCGCCGAGCTGCTCCACGCCATCCGCGCGGCGCTCCAGCGGCCGCGTCTGCCCATCATCGCTGAGGACCTAGGGGTGATCACGCCGGAGGTGGTGGCCTTGCGCGAGCAATTCGAGCTGCCCGGCATGAAAGTGTTGCAGTTCGCCTTCGGCGGCGGCCGCCTCGAGCACATGGATCCACCCTACCGCTATCCGCGCAATTGTGTCGTCTACACCGGCACCCACGACAACGACACCACGCTGGGGTGGTTCCGACGTTCCGCGCTGCCGGGGGAGCGTGCGCTCGCGTTGCGCTATACCGGCAGCGACGGCAGAGAATTTCACTGGGATTTCATCCGGCTGGCATTGAGCTCAGTGGCAGACACGGCCATCATCCCGATGCAGGACATCCTCGGGCTCGACTCGGACGCGCGCATGAACTATCCTGGGCGCGAAGGCGGCAACTGGGCATGGCGCTGTCCGCCAGACGCATTGACCCGGGAAGAGCCGATCCGCCGCCTGGCGGATATGACTGAGATTTACGGGCGCGCCCCCATCCGCGCGGCCACTCAGCCGGGTGAGACCCCAACGCAGTCGGCGCAGTGATGCCGGGTGGAGGACGCCGGCAGGGGTGTGCCCTCACCCCCAGCCCTCTCCCGGCGCGGCAGGTGGGGGGTGTGCCCTCACCCCTTGTGTGGGGGAGGGCCGGGGTGGAGGAATCCCAACGCTCCCGGACGGGCGTGATCTGGTTCATGACAAGCTGGGATTAAAGGTGAGACACCCACCGCCTCTCTTAGGCGCTTGGGAATACGGGGTCAACGGCAGAGCAGGATGGGCACCCGCGCCTCGTTCAGCACGCGGTCGACCGAGCTGCCCAGCATCAACTCCAGGACGGGGCTGAAGCCATAGCCGCCCATCACGATGACCTCACTGTGGCACGCTTCTGCCAAGGTCAGAATAGCTTCGCCCACATCCCCGGAGCGCGTCTCATAGGCCGCGTGCACTCCGTGGGTTTCCAGATAGTGGCGCGCCTCCGCGAGCGTCTCGGATGTGGTGCGCCCCTCCTCGAGCACGGTCAGCACCGTCAAGGCCAGATTCCAGCGGCTGGCCAGATAGGTGGCTAGGAAGAGCGCTTCGCGGCCCTTGGGGCTGCCATCGTAGGCCAGCAACCCGCGCGTGAGCGGCGTGGCGCGGTGGGGCACCGCCAGGATCGGAATCGGGCAGCGACGGATCAGCGTGCGGAATCCTGAGCGCAATCGCGCCACCGGTTGCGGCGTGGGTGGGTGGGCCAGGTTGGCCACGACCAGATCGCCCCAACGGGCGCGCTCGCAGATCACTTGGGACACGCCTCCGACGGCGATGGCCAGTTCACCGTGTACCCCGGCCTCGCGACAGCGCCGGTTGAATTCCTCTTGCACCAGGCGGGCGCGTTCGCCATCACGCTCCTCGGGGGTGGGCACGGCGTGCAGCCCCAGCAGCCGAGATCCCTCGCGACGCGCGACGACGGCGGCTTGATCCAGCGCCACCCAGCCGTTCACCTCGCCGCTGACCGGCACCACGATGTGGCCGAACAGCGGCCGCTCCCACTGATCGGCCTGGCGCTGCAAGCGCCACTGACCCGGCGCAGGGCCGTCCGCAAGCTCGCCCGGGACGACCGCCTCCAGCAATTTACCCCCGATCCGGCTGACCACCCGCCGTGGCGTGGGACTGCGCCGCTCCGCCAGGTCCATCGCCGCGGCATCATAGGGAATGGCGTTCCATCCCATCTCCTCCTGCAACGCGGCGCGGTGTTCCATGATCCAGATGTAGAGGTCGGTCTCGGTACGGCCCGGAAAGTCGCGCAAAATGCCATGGTCGCGGATCTCCCGGACGACTGGCATATAGACCGTGTCGTACCAGTGGGTGACCGCTTCGGGATAGGGGATCTCCCGCTGCTGCTCGATGCCCATGAAGTAACGGTGCACGTCGATGTGTTCCAGCAGCACGCGATACTGCCCCGGCACCGTCACAGTCAGGTCACAGCCGGGACGCAGCTCGTCCAGCCTGGTCTTTTCGAGGAAATCGGCATACTCCGCCTTCAGGATCAGCTCGTCCGGGGTCACATCCGGGGTGAGCGGCACCTTGGTCTTGATCTCGGTCACGTAAGCCTGAATGTGGGTGGCGCCCATCTGGCGCGCCACCGAAACGCGATGGTTGCCGTCCAACACGAAATAGGCATCGCCGATCTGATAGACCTCGATGGGCGGCACGCCGGTCATGCTGTTCATCGCCATCTGAACGCGCGTCCAACGGTGGATGTCGTCATCGCGACGGGGCAGGAAGGTGCGCGTGAAGTCTTGGTAACGCCCCACGCTGCCCACAATGGCATCCAAGGGGATATCCCTGAGTCCGCGTGCGGCACGCCCCTTTTCCTTGAGCTTCTTCAGCACATCCTCGTAAGAAAGCAAGTCCGCGGAACGTCCGGACAGGGTGGCCAGGATGCGCTCGAGCACGGCGCGGCGACGGGCGCGATGGAAATCCTCCATAGCCTGCGCCGAGAACGTCTGATAAGTGATGAGATTCTCCAAAGATTTTCCACCTCCTATAATTTTTTAGACCGCGCAGATTATAATCGCCCAGGGCGTAAAGACAAAAATCGGGCGGATGGCTGGGTTGCCCCCCGTTCCGTGATAACACCGAACAGCGTTTGCGGGCTGTTACCGTTGTGGCAGCAGGGTGATCTCGCTACAATCTTAGTAGATTTGTCAGGGTTGGTCAGCCCTGATTAGGCCATGAGAACGCCAACAGGTGCACCCAACAGGGCTTCCGGGATCGGCCCGGGAGAGACGAAAGTTTCTTGATCGATGGAAGGAGGAAGGACATGAAAGCAGCGATTTGGTTCAAACGCACAGGCGCGCTAGGGCTCGTTTTGATATTGATCGCGCTGATGGTCACGCCCGCGGCGGCCCAGCAGCCCGAGGGAGAGGGGCAGGTCGAAGCCGCCCAGACGGTCCACGCCGGCTTCTGTCTCAACCCCAACAGCAACAGCAACGGCGCGGTCGGCCCGATCTGTCCGGTAGGTGTAGCCCAAACGGTGCCCTCGAGTGGCGTCGCTGCCACGGAGCTGACGGTGGCTGATGTGGACAACCTGGCCTCGGTGCAGATCGCGATCGATTACAACAAGGACGTGGTCCGCATCAAGGACATCCGCCCCGGTTCGCTGTTCGATGGGCTGACGCCGGGGGTGGACTATGTGATCGATAAGTCCAAGATCGGGGGCTACGCGGCGCCGCTCGACCCGGTGAATGAACCCGCCATCCCCGCGCCCGGTGGATGCGGCACCGCGACCGGCGTCTGCTGGCGCAGTTATATCTACATCACCGTGTACAACTGGGCCACGCCCAAAGTGCCGCTGGGTGGCACGGGCTCGCTGATCCGCATCTATTGGCAGGTGCAGCCCGTGGCGGCAGGCAGCACCTCGATCGTCACCTTCCCCATCCTGAGCATGGCGAACAAGAGCGGCAGCTCCATCTGGCCCTGCTTGCCGGATACCTTGCCTCTACCCAATGTGTACTGCAAGCCGGTGCCGACCCCTCTGTTAGTGGCCAACCAGGCGCCGGTAGCCAACCTGATCGTGGGCAGCCCCACCACCGCCGGCCTGCAGTTCCAGGTGGCGCTGGAGGGCGGCAAGGTGCCGGGTGACGATGATCCCAACAACAACTTCCCGACGCCTGGATTTGTGACCGACGTGTCGGTGGTGGCCGGTGTGTTCGCGGATGTGGCCGATGCTGCCGGCGTGGTCAGCCTCCCCTTTGCCGCTGCCTATCCGATGGTGACGGTCAGCCGGCCAGGCTACCTGAGCGCGCGCGCCACCAACGTGCTGCCCGGCACCGACCTGGGCCTGGTGACCTTGCTGGCCGGCGATGTCACGGGCGACAACAACATCAACATCTTCGACCTGACGGTGGTCGCGGGCAGCCTGGGTGCACCGGTGGGCACCAGCACCGCGTTGGAGATGATGGACTTCAATGCGGACGGGGTCGTGACCATCGCCGACCTGGCGCTCCTCGCCAAGAACTACGGCTTGAGCGGCCCGCGTCCCTTCGGCCCGATCCCGTGACCTGGACGCATGGCTGATCTCGGAAGGGCCAGCGCTTCTCTCAGCTGGCCCTTCTTTCGTTCCGCATTAACACGCATCCGGACGCCGTAGTTGTCACGGGTGCGGAGCTCCGCAGTAACCACCTTGAGCCGGCCCTGCGCCTGTCGTAAGATAAAAGTAGCCCTCGTGCACCTTGGGGCGTTCGGATGGCCCTTCGGGATCGGATGAAGGAGGTCACAATGAAACGAAACAGGATAGGTCCTTGGCGGTATCTCATCAGCTGGCTCAGCGTTGGATGGCTGGTGATGGGGGGGCTGTCTGGGGTCGCGCAGGCGCAGGAGGCCCAGCCGACCTTCCAATCCGCCGTGTACGCAGCCGCGGACGGCAGCTCCACCATCCAATCCCAGGAAGCGCAGCTGACGGCCGATTTCCTGGCTGCGTCGGGCACTTTGGAAGGCGTGGCGCTCACCGCCGGTGGCATTGCGCTGGCGGCAGGCCAGTCCAGCGGGGTTTTCACCTCGGGCGTGATCAACGCGCCGCTGGCCTCGGTGTCGGATATCGTGCCCATCTGGAGCGCAGAGGTGCCAGCGGGCGGCGCGCTCAAGCTGGAAACGCGGCTCAGCCAGGACGGCAGCAACTGGAGCGACTGGGTGGAGAACCCGGTGGCGTACTACCCAGTGCGCGACAATCAGTACGGCGGCAGCTTGATCTGGGTGGGTGGCGGTCAGGTCAGCCTCCAGTTCCGGGTGACGATGCAAGCGGCGCCAGATGGGGCTTCACCCCTGTTGCGCAGTGTCACGCTGACGTTCAGCGACACCCAGAACGGCCCCAGCGACGCGGCCATTGCCGCGCAGATGGGGCCTGCTGAGACGCCTCAGGCGGGTGTCTGTCCGGTGCCCAAGCCGCCGGTGGTGTCGCGCACCATGTGGGGCTGCCCGGATGGTCAGCTCAGTCCGCGCCGGCCGCCCGAATATCAGGCGGTGACGCACATCATCATCCATCACACCGCCACCCCGAACACCCCGCAGAACTGGGCGCAGGTGGTGCGCTCCATCTGGAACTACCATGCCAACACGCTGTGGTGGGGGGACATCGGCTATAATTATCTCATCGACCCCAATGGCGTCATCTACGAAGGGCGCGCCGGCGGCGACGACGTGGTGGGCATCCACGACAACTTCAACCGCGGCTCGATGGCGGTCGGCTTCATCGGCTGCTATGGCAACTGCGGTTACTTGGGGATTCGGGATGCCCAACCGAGCGCGGCGATGCTCGAGGCCGGCATCCGCTTGAGCGCCTGGAAAGTGGGTCAGAAGCGGCTCGACCCGCGCGCCGCCACCCAGTACGGTCGAGTGGGGATCGTCCCCACCATTGCCGGCGGTCGGGATGTGACGGCCACCTTTTCACCGGGTGATTACCTGTATGGGATGTTGCCCTGGTTGCGCGAGCAGGTGGCCCAGCGCGTCACCTGCGCGCAGGCACCGTGCCGCATCGCCGACATCGTCTTCGACAAGCCGCAATATGCCCTCGGCGATACCATTTATGTGACGGCCCGGGTGTTGGATCAAGCGGGCAACCCCATCACCGGCGCTGCCGTGGCCGCGATCGTCACCAAGCCGACCGCGGCCGCAGCCGGCGCGGCGCCGCTCCCGATGAACGACCTGACGGGCTACTATCAGGGGGTGTATCGGAACACCGACGTGGCAGGGGTCTATCGCTTCGACATCACCGCCACCGACCCGACGGGGCGACGTTTCGCGCCCTGTAGCGCGAGCGCCAGCGTCGCGGTGGGCGGCGTCTCGCCCGGCGCGACCACCGTGGTGGTGGAGCCGGAGCGGCTGAGCACTTCATGGTGCACGCACGTGGCGCAGACGGCGGTCTCAATCCGCAACGCCGCCCGCGTGCGCCGCATCGCGCTCGAAATGACCTATGATCCGCGGGTGATCCAGGTGGTGGATGCGGATCCATATGCCTGGGGGGTGCAGGTGCGCTTGGACGGGGTCTTCCAGGCGAATCCGGGCGCGGTCCGGCGCAACGAAGTGGACACCGAAGGCGGACGTATCTTCTTCGAAGGGGAGATGATCGGCGGCCAGCTGATCGAGGGCAACCAGGGGTTGATCCTCATCGATTGGCGGCCGCAACGGCCGGGCGTCTCGGCGGTGACGTTGACGCGTGCCGAAGTCACTCCGGATGGCGGCACGCCGACCCCGGTCACGGTGCGCAACGGCAGTGTGGAGGTCACCCCGGATTGCATCTCCGGCACGGTCCTCTTACAAGGGCGCAGTGATCACAGCGGGGTCGTGGTCACCAGCGCCAGCGGCGCTCAGACGGTGACCGACGCCAGCGGACGCTTCACCGTTGCCGGCTCTGAGCCGATCACGGTGCGCATGGCCGGCTACCTGAGCGGACTGGCAGCGCCGGGAACGGCCGCCGCCCGTGCCGCAGTCACCGGTGACACCCGCGCCACCAACGTCGGCAGCATCACCCTGTTGGCCGGCGACCTCAACCAGGATGACGTGATCAACGTCTTCGACCTGGCGATTGTCGCCGCCGCGGTGGACTCCAGCAACACGCAGGCGGATCTCAACCGCGACGGGGTGGTGAACATCCTGGATGTGGTGCTCATCGCCAACAACTTCGGCCGCCAGGGGCCCTTGACCGACTGGCAATAGCGCCTTTCCCCGGCGCACCCACGGAGGGACAGGGGCGCTTCCCCCCAGGGGCGCCCCTGTCCGTGTCGTGGTCGAACAACCGCGACAACCTTGTGGGCTTTGCGCTTTGCCTGGTTCTAGAGGGTCATATTACAATCCGGCTGCAAGCGCGCTATGTCAGCGCGCCGTCACAAAGGAGGGAGCATCATGCTATTGCGCAAGATCAAAGCTGGCTTCGTTGGATTTGGTGAGGTCAACAGCCCGCGTGAACTCATCGAACGCAAAGTCGAGGCAGCGCGCAGGGCGCTGGAGGAACGGGGCATCGAGCTGGTCTCCACCTCCCCGGTGTGTGACGACCCCCAGGGCGAGAACGAAGCCCGGGCACGCCGTGAACTGGCCCGCGCCGACTTCGACCTCCTGGTCGTCTGTGTGGCGGGCTGGATCCCCTCTCATTCGGTCATCAGCGTGATCGACCCCTTTGCCCACAAGCCGATGGTGCTCTGGGGGCTCACCGGCCATAGGGAGGGTGGCCGGCTGGTGACGACCGCGGATCAGGCCGGCACCAGCGCCCTGCGGGATCCGATGGAGGCCCTGGGCTATCGTTTTAAGTATGTCTACGACACCCCCGATGCTCCCCTTGCCGCCGCGGACGAGGTGAAGCGCTTCGCCGAAGTCGCCCGAGCGGCCGCGCTGCTGCGCCAAGCGCGCATCGGGATGATGGGCTACCGGGACATGAACCTCTACGGCACGCTGGTGGACGGGGTCTCGCTGCGGCGCGTGATCGGGCCGGAGGTGGAAGTTTTCGACACGCTGGAGATCGTGCAAAAGATGGAGCAAGTGCCCGCTGAGGCGGTGACCTCCTTGCGGGAAACCTTGCGCCGGGAATGGACCTTTGAACGCCCCGTGGCCGACAGCGCCCTGGAGAAGGGCATCCGCATGTACCTGGCGGTGATGGAGAAGGTGGCCGAACGTGGCTACCAGGCGATCTCCCTCGTGGACGTCTTCGGCGTCAAAAAGCTGCTCCACTTCCCGCCGGCGATGGTGCTGATGCTGCTGGCCGACAAAGGCGGCGTGGCCTCCATCCCGGAGAACGACGGTCTGGGCGCGGTGACGCAGCTGATGGTGCGCTATCTGACCGGCCAGGTGGGCGCCTATTTCGAATTCTATGAGTTCTTCCGGGATCGCTTGTTGATGGGTGTGCCGGATTATGTGCCCACTGAAATTGTCGCCGGGCCGGTGCGCGTGTTGCCCTGGCCCGGTTTCGGCGGCCTGAAAGATGGCATCCTCAACGTGTCGCAGGTGAAAACCGGCCGTGTCACGCTCTGTCGGCTGGCCAGTCGCGGAGAGCGTTACCGGATGCACATCGCCACCGGGGAAGCGGTGACGCCGCGTCCGTGGGAGGAGGCGGGCTGGGAGCAGCCGGCGCCCCAGCTGCCCAGCTTGGAGGTGATATTGGACACCCCGGTGGAAGAATTCGCCCAGCGCGTCCTAGGACAGCATTACATCATCGCGTATGGTGACCACCGCCAGTCGCTGATCGATCTGTGTCAGCTGCTGGGCGTCGAGGTGATTTGAGAGATCACGTGGGCACTCCTGTCCGCGCGGGGTTTGCCGCCGCGCCCTCCGGAGAGCGCTTCACCCGAAAAGGGGTTTCGTCTGCCGGAATAGCCGCGCGATCTCGCGGGCGACCGTCCGGGAGCGGTGGACGCCGCCGCTGGGCGCACGCGCGCGGCCCCTCGGCGCCATCCGCCCTGCGCGGAAGGAAGCCGAGGCTCAGCTTTCTTCCGTCGACAGGGCGCTGGCGTGGCGGAAGTGCTTCACGTGGCGATAGATGTAATAGGCCGCCGCGCCCAGGATGACCACCGCGATCGGGATGTCGAATGGGCGCATGATGGCGCGCAGCTCTTCCCAGCGCGCCCCGAAGAGGTAGCCTCCCCACGCCAACGCGCCGCACCAGAGAAACGAGCCCACGAAGGTGTAGACGACGAAAGTCCAGAAGCGCGTGCGCGCGACGCCGGCCGGAAGCGAGATGAAGGTGCGCACAATCGGGAGCAGGCGCGAGATGAAAACGGCCCAGTCCCCCCAGCGGGCAAACCAGCGATCCGCCTTCTCCAAGTCATGCGGGGTGATGAGCAAGTATTTGCCGTAACGATTCAAGAAGGGGCGGCCGCCGAAATATCCCAGGGCATAGCTGGCCACCGAGCCGATGGTACACCCCAGCCCGCCGTAAAAACCGCCGGCCAGCACTGCGTCCCAGGCACTCAGCCCGCGCGCCTCGACCAGAAACCAGCCAGCCAGTGGCATGGTCACCTCGCTGGGGATGGGGATGTTGGCGCTCTCCAGCGCCATGATGAACACCACACCTCCCCAGCCCATCGTGTTGAAAAGGTGTTCCAGAAAAGCGACGAGTTGGTGTTCTAAGGCTTCCAAAGGCTGCTCCTATCTATGACCATGGGATGACTTGGGGTATTCGGGATCGCGTCAGGCGGCTTTGTCCATTTCCCAACCGATGAGTTGGCCCGCGGCATCATATAGTTGTGGTTGGCCGGTGCCGCGGATCGCCTCGGCGGTGATCACACACCGTTTCACCTCCGGCCGCGAGGGGATTTCGTACATCACATCCAGCAAGGTTTCCTCGATGATGGTGCGCAGGCCGCGCGCGCCCGTGCGCTGCTCATACGCCTTGCTGGCCGCGGTCACCAGCGCCTCCGGGGTAAACTCGAGCGTCACCCCGTCCATCTCGAACAAGCGCTGATATTGCTTGACCAGCGCATTGCGCGGCTCGGTGAGCACCCGGACCAGCGCATCCCGGTCGAGGGGATCCACGACCACCGTCACCGGCAAGCGACCGACGAACTCGGGGATGAGTCCATAGCGCATCAAGTCATCCGGGATGACCTGACGCAGCAGCGCGGCGGTCTGCTGTTCA
>JANXAX010000110.1 GCA_025062175.1 Anaerolineae bacterium
TTGCCAGCCTGCGGCTGGCCGTCCACCGGCGTGGACAGAGCAACCCGTGTTGCGTGCGTCCGCATCCGAGCCACACGCGTGGGCAAGCGGCGAGTCGGCTGCTCCCCGACGTGCGCGGCTCAGATACACGGTTGTGGTGCGGACAGAAATGACTACATCTCCACCGGGGAGGTTTGGCAGCACGCCCACTCGGCATAATCTGAGACGTACCTCAAGAAGATACATTCTTGCCCGATTGGGCGTATTGGACATATCGTTGCTCTAGTTCTATATAAGGTGTGTGCGCTTGCACGATACCTCTCACCGGATGATTGCAACAACATGAGCTACGACTTCGACACACCTCGTGACCGCCGCAGTTCCGACAGCGAAAAATGGCGCCGCTATCCTGAGGACGTGCTACCTCTCTGGGTGGCCGATATGGATTTTGTGTGCCCTGAGCCGGTGATCCGGGCGCTTCGGGAACGCGTGGCACACGGCATATTTGGCTACGGCACCGAGCCGGCCGCACTGCGCCAGGTGCTGGCCGAACGGATGGCACGCCTCTACAACTGGCAGGTATCCGAGACAGATTTCGTCTTCCTGCCGGGCGTGGTCACGGGATTCAATCTCGCCTGCCGTGCCGTGGCCTCGCCCGGCGATGCTGTGCTCATCCAGACCCCGATCTATCCGCCTATCCTCGAAGCGCCGGACAACGCCGGACTACGAGGCATCTTCGTCCCGCTGATCGCGGATGCGCACGGCCGCTACACCATCGATTTCGACCTGTTTGAACGGAGCATCGACAAAGACACACGCCTCTTTATTTTGTGTAACCCCCACAACCCGGTAGGGCGCGTTTTCGAACGCGCTGAGCTGGAACGGATGGCGGAGATCTGTCTGCGCCACAACATCGTCATCTGCTCGGACGAGATCCACTGCGATTTGGTCTTCTCAGGCCAGTATCACATCCCCATCGCCACGCTCGACCCCGCTGTGGCGATGCGCACCATCACACTGATGGCGCCGAGCAAGACATTTAACATCGCCGGCCTGCAGTGTTCGTTTGCGATCATCCAGGACGCGGCGTTGCGCCGGCGGTTCCGCTCCGCGCGTGCCGGGCTGGTGCCCTATGTGAATATTATGGGTTTCGTCGCCGCGCTGGCCGCGTATCAAGAGGGGCAACCGTGGTTGGATGAGATGTTAGCTTATTTAGAAGCCAATCGCGATTTCCTCGTGGATTATGTCCATCATCATCTGCCCGGCGTCAGAGTGTACCGGCCGGAAGCGACGATGCTGGCGTGGCTGGATTGTCGGGCTACACCTATATTGGAAAATCCCTATCGATTCTTCTTGGAGCACGCGCGCGTGGCGCTGAGCGATGGAAAGGTTTTCGGACCGGGGGGTGAGGGGTTTGTGCGGCTGAACTTCGGCTGCCCGCGCAAGATTTTGGCCGAGGCATTGGACCGCATGCACCAGGCTCTGTTGAAGGACGAGCGCGATACGGCTTAGCCTGCGCTCACAACAGATCAACCGGATCGATGTCCACGCGCCAGCCAATGGGCAGCGTCACCGGTCGCAGCACTTCTTCCGGCCGGTCGGCGCGGATCAGGATGTGCCAGCGATAATCGCCTCCCAGGCGTTCGTAGAAGCAGGGCGCTGGCCCGATGATCTCGACACCAGGTGTGCCAGTGCGGGCGACGTGCAGACGCACCTGTTGCGCCATGCGCTCCGCCTCGTGTTGCGCCCGCTCGGCGCCTGAGCCGACATAGATCAGCCGGGCCAGGCGCTTAAAGGGCGGATAATGGGCCTGGCGCCGATGGCGCAGTTCGTCGCGATAGAAAAGGGTGTAATCATGGCGTGCGGCCGCTTGGATCAGGGGCAGTTCCGGATGGTAGGTCTGGATGATCACCTGCCCTCCTAAGGGGCTGCGTCCGGCGCGTCCGGCTACTTGCATCAGCAGCTGAAAAGTGCGTTCCGCGGCGCGGAAATCGGGCAAGTAAAGGGCGATATCGGCGTTGATGACCCCCACCAGGGTGACGCGCGGTAGGTCCAGCCCCTTTGCGATCATCTGCGTTCCCACCAACACATTCGCCCGTCCGCTGATGAAATCCTGCAAGAAGGCTTCGTGGCTGCCGCGCAGCCGGGCGGTGTCAGCATCCCAGCGCAGCACCCGCGCCTGTGGAAACATCTCGCGCACAGTGGCTTCGACGCGCTCGGTGCCGATGCCCAAGTAACGAATGCGCTGACCGCGACACTGGGGACATCGGGTCGGGTTTACCTGCCGCCGATTACAATGATGGCAGACGAGCATCTCCCGCCCTTCGTGATACGTGAGCGGGGTGCGGCAACGGGCACAACGGGCCACATAACCACAATCCCGACACAGCACAAACGTGGCAGTGCCACGGCGGTTGAGAAAGAGGAGCACCTGTTGCCCGGCGTCGAGCGTCTGCTGGATGGCTTGCTGAAGCAGGCGACTTAAAATGGAACGGTTGCCCGCCTTGAGCTCTTCGGACAAGCTCACGATGTGCACCCGTGGCAACGGCAGGGTGCGCCATTCGGGAACGTCGGGAGACGCGTTTCCGACAACTGTGCGTTCGCGCACTGGCAGCTGAGCGTGATGGGCAAGCACCCGGCGCGGCAAGGTGAGCAACTGCAGCTCGCCTCGCTCGGCGCGTCGGTAGGTCACCACATCCGGAGTGGCACTGCCCAGGACGATAGTGGCGCCAGTGAGACGCCCTAGCTGCAGTGCCACTTCGCGCGCGTGGTAGCGCGGTGTCCGTTCCGCCTTGTAGGCTGGCTCGTGCTCCTCATCTACAACGATCAACCCCAGATTGCGCACCGGCGCAAAAAGGGCACTGCGTGCCCCCACCACGATGGGCAATTGGCCTGCGCGCACCCGCTGCCACGTATCGAAACGCGCCCCCAGGGAGAGGTCACTGTGCCATACAGCCACCTTTCCTGGGAAGCGCGCCGCCACCCGCTGTACGGTCTGGGCGGCCAAGGCGATCTCAGGTACCAACACGATCGCCCCTTTGCCCTGTTCGAGCGCACTGGCGACTGCCTGCAGATACACCTCCGTCTTACCCGAGCTAGTCACGCCATGCAGTAGAAATGCACGACCGGCAGCCTCTGGTGCGCTGATCGCTCGCCATGCCACCTCCTGTTCCGGAGTCAGACGCGGAGGCCGTTCCAGGGCGAAGTAACGGTCGGCTAGCGGGTCGCGCCAGCGGCGTTCCTCGTCCAGCGCCACCAGGCCGGCCGCGGCGAGGCGTCGCAACGTTTCCAAATCGGCACCTGTCTGGACATACACCCAGCCGACCCACACCCGTCCCCCTTCGCGGGCCAACAGATCGATCACCGCAGCCATCGTGGTTGCGTGACGCAATTCGAGGACGGCATCGAACACCTCCTCGGAATCCAGTGCCAGGGTGACGGTGGCTGGCTCGTCCCAACGCTGGACGTATCCCTTTTCTACCAGGGCGGAGAGGACTGCCGGGGCGATACTCAGTGTCGCGAGGTCGTGTGGCCCGGGATGTTCTCCGAGAAAGGCTAGTGCGGCGCGTTGGGCTGGCGCCTTGGATAGCTGCTGCAACGCTGCTTGTAGTGCCTCGCCTGTGAGGGAGGTGGCAACCAGCGTCCGGGCAGGGGTGAGGCGCACGTAGCCGCGTGCCGCGAGCTGTCGCACCACCCCTTCCCCGCATCCCACTGCCTTCAACACGTCCTCTAAGACGGGCAACGGGTCGTCCAGCGTTGCCAAGTGCAAAAGCACGTCGGCCTGTTTGGACGGGCGGCCTAGATGTTGCAAGGCCACTATTGCCTCTTCGGGTGTGACGATCAGCTCTACAGTGCGATCCATATGAGCGGTCACCCGGGGCGGCGCCAGGCGATGGGAAAGACGCACCGCTCCAATATCGACCAGAGGTTTGAGCGCTGCCACATCTAGCTCCGCGGTCGGGGTAGCACCATGGCGCTGCAAATAGAGATATAATGCCGCGGCGCGCGCATCAATATCCGGTGGCAAAACCTTGTCCGGGAGCGCTTCTGCGACCGGTTGCGATGCGCGCCGGACACCGGGCGGCAAGAAGAGCCAGATGCATTCGCTGAGCGGCGCCAGATAGTACAGGCTCAGCCAACGTGCTAGCTGCAGCTGCACGTCGCTCAACGCAAACGTCGCATCGAGCAACGTGGTGATGGGACGCACCTGAACATCTGGAGGTGGCGTATCGTGTACAGCCATGACCACACCCAGCAGTGTGTCATCCCGAAATGGCACTTCGACGAGCTGCCCGGGGGTGATGTGATCCCGCAACGCCTCGGGAACCAGGTAAGTGAAGGTGCGCAACAACGCCTGCTCGGCGTAGGCCTCCGCTTCCGTAGGGGGTGTCTCGCGCGTCAGCGGCCGGCGCACGAGCGGACGGTTGATGACAACTTCGGCATACAGGGGACGGATGGAGAAGTGTTCAGTCAAGCGCCTTAATCTCGCGGGCGGGTCAGCGCGACCGCAGCATAACCCACCACCTGTGCCCGGTCTGGCCAGACATCGCCAGATGTAGCATATTTGATCAAATGCGCTTCCTGGGCGCCCAATTCTTGGGCGGCGAACAACACAGCCGCCACAGGGCCTCCGCCGCAGGCATGTGCTTGCTCGCGCAGCAGCGCAGCACATAGCCCGTCTGGGTCAAACGCGAGGATATATTGCAGCGTATTGCGATCGAGCTCGCGCGCCGTCGTCTCCGGAAAATAGTGTGACAGGTCGGTGCTGGCGACCAAAAGTGCCCGCTTGCCGCGCACGAGCTGGGCGATGGCGCTGCCCAACGTTCGACAGACGTGGGGCGCTTGGCTGCCCATCATCACCGGCAGCAGTCGGAAGCTGCGTAACGCCACCTGAAGAAAGGGCAGCTGCACCTCCAGCGAATGCTCACGATCGCGGCGGATGCGCCGCACTGGCACCAGGCCTTCCAATTCGACAACCAGAGCCAGGTCCACTGGCACGTCACCCAGCGGGGTGTGCCACGCGGTATAATCGGGGATCGCCAGGCCGCCCATCGCCGCGCCGGTGTGATCTGGCCCGATCAACACCACCAGGTCATAGGCGCCATCGCGCACGTGCCGATAACCGGCGCCGGCCACATGTCCAGAGAAATAATAGCCGGCATGAGGCGCCACAAGTCCCACCACCTCACCTGGCAGGTCAAGCGCCTTGGCATTCTCGATGTAACCGCTTACCTCGCGCCGCAGCTCTGCAGCGGAAGCCGGATACCAACGGTCGTCGGCACACACCGCCGGTCGAATTCTCTGTTCTGCCATTGTCCCATCTCCTCATCACTTTCCATATGTTTTCCGCCCCGTGGCACACGTCGTTGCGCGCTCACTGTGCTTCGCGCTTGCTAGCACTCACCTGGAGCAACACGGCCTGCGCCGCATCCCGTACCGCTTTGCCCTTGGCGAGCTCCGCCAAGTTGCTCACGGCATCCTTGCCGCTTTGCAGGATGCCGATAAGCGAATGCATCGGCCCAGGCCCGGCGCCGATGATCAGCCCAGTGACCAACATGTCGAGGATGCGTGGCATCGGGATTCCGAGCACGCGAAACATTCCCAGATCACCGATGACTGCCACCACCAACCCCGCCAACAGACCAATCCAGATCGAAAGAGCCCGTTTCCAGGCACGGTATTCGGGGGCGCTGGTCCAGCTGCGCAGCCGCGCTTCCGCTTTGGCTAGTCTTTCCTCAGCTTCCTGCAATGCCTGAATCGAGGCGGGGGTTAACGTCACAGCAGCAGCCTCGGCGGCCGCGGCTGCCGCTTCATATGCTTCTTGGTACTCACGACCAATCCAATCCAGCGCCTCGCGTGGGGCGGCTAGCACCTCCGCCGTGCAACGGGTCGCCTGCTCGAACCAATCAAAGGCGGTTTCCAACAGGCGCTCGATCGCCAGCGAGACAGCCACCAGTGGTGCCAATACAACGGCGATGTCTCCCACCTGTTGCATCACAGGCGGAATGATAAACAACCATCCAAGACCTTCCCTTTCTCCCAACGCGCGCAACACCGCCAGGACGATGCCTGCCGCCACCAGGATCGCAAACAGCAGCCGAATGTCAAGCGTCCACTTACGTCCCATCAGCTGACGTGCCATAGCCTGTCGGCGACGCACCGCTTCCGCGGCGCTAATTTTGCCGTCGGCTAGCAACGCGTCGAGCCGGGCCAGCTGATGGCGCACGGCACCTACCTGGGCCGTGCGTTGCAGCGATGAGTTTGGGATGGACATGGTTACCCCCTTTCGCACCTACACGCTATGGAATGAGAGGGTTGGAAGACAACGGGTTCCGGTTCTTTACATATCATAACACAAAAAGTGCATGACCGGAAGAGACAAAATGAGAGGAGGCGGGGAAAATGCACAAGCTACCTTCTTGCCACCCCATTTTCCTGTGAAGTCAGGCACACACTAAGGGGGTTACGAGAGACTTCCCTAAATAAGCAGGGCACTTCAGCAGACTTTTTGTAAATCCCTTTTGTATGCGAAGCCGGTAACGTCTTTACTATGCCAGCAATGTGGTTTGCAGACGATACATACGCCGATAAAGGGTATCGTGCTCCAGCAGCTCGCTGTGACGACCGCGCTCTACAATGCGCCCCGCCTGTAACACCAGCACTTCATCCATCCCTTCTAAAGCGACCAGGCGATGGGTGATGACGATGCAGGTGCGCCCGTGCATCAGGGTCTCCAGGGCGTTCCACAATGCGCGTTCGGTGAGCGCATCCAGATTGGCCGTCGGCTCGTCCAGGATCAGGAAAGGTGTATCGCACAGCAGCGCACGCGCGACCGCGAGGCGCTGCCGTTCTCCACCGCTGAGGCGTATCCCGTGTTCACCGATCCAGGTCTCCAGGCCATCGGGCAGCGCGCGCACGAAGTCGGCCAGCTGCGCCACCTCCAGGACGTGCCACAGTGCCGCTTCATCCGCCTCAGGACAGGCCAGAGACAGGTTCTCGCGCACAGTGCCATTGAAGAGATGGGTGTGCTGAGTCACCACGCCGATCAAGCGGCGCACATCTTCGGCGCGATAGGCGCGCAGGTCATAGCCTCCCAGGCGGATGCTCCCCTCTGCATACTCCCAGAAACGGAGCAGCAGGTTGACCAGGGTGGTCTTGCCACTCCCACTGGCGCCGACAATCGCCACCCGTCCGCCTGCAGGCACGCGGAAGGTGATGCCGTCCAGAGCGAGCGGGGCATCGGACGCATAGCGGAAACACAGCGCTTCCACTTCTAAGCTGTAATCGGTGGGTTGGGGCGAGGTGCTGGCGACATCCTGGACGGCTGGTGTGGCATCGATCACTTCGAAAAGGCGCCGCGCCGCCGCCAGGTTGTTCTCCAGCTGCTGGAACGCGCCAGGTAGCGGTGCTACCGCCTCGAAGCTGGCCAGCATCGCCAGCAACAACACTGCCAGGCTCACCCCGTCCAGGCGGCCCTCACGCACCAGTGGAATGGCGACGATCAATAAGGCAGCCGCTGCCATGTGAGCGAGCAATCCTCCTAGGGCGTCGTTCAGGGCAGCGAGGCGCACTATGCGTGCCTGGATGTGGATGAGGTGACCGTTCATTTGCATCAGTCGGGCGAGCTGTTCCGAAGCTCGATTGAAAGCCAGCAGATCGGCTAGGCCCTGGATGGTGTCCACCAACGCGGCGGCAAGGGCGGCGCGCGCGTCCGCCAGCTGGCGTTCTGGTGAGCGGCTGAGCAGACGGGTCGTGATAGGCAGCAGTGCACCGGTCGCCAACAAAAAGGC
>JANXAX010000111.1 GCA_025062175.1 Anaerolineae bacterium
GTAATCTGCCGCGAAGTCCTTGGCCCGCTCTTCCAACGGCTCGATCGCGCCCGAATAGGCGAACTGGCCGATCCACGGCGCTGCGATCTGGGCTACGTCCGGAGCGTTGCCGGCGGCGGCTTCCATCAGCAGCTGCTGCCGCGTGTTTTCCCAGGCAATCCCTTCGTACTCGATCTTGACGTTGGGATGCTTCTCCTGGAACTTCTCCACCATGTGGTTGAACTGCTTGGCGGTCGACTCTTCCATGCCGATCCAGCCGGCGAAGCGGATGACGATGGGCTCCTCCTGGGGCGGTGCCGCGCCGACGGTGAAGAAAGAGGCCACCAAAGCGACCACGAGCAATCCAATGGTTGCGATTCGAATGTGCGCGTTCATTCTGGGCTCCTCCTGTACCCTTGCGAGTAGGCCCCCGTCACTAGGGGCAAACGGAACAAACCTTCTTTGACCATTTCAGCATGCGAGACCATGGCCAATTCACTGTGTCCTGCCTAAGGCGATCACCCCCTTTCCACGGTTGCGATCAGGCGTGCGGCGTTGCCATGAAAGACATCGGCGATCTCCGCCGCACTTAAGCCACACGCTGCAGCAGCGCGGCGAAAGGCGCGCAGCGCTTCGTAGAGGAAGAAGGTCAAGTGCTCACCCTCCGCAGCACTCACTTCACGCATATGCGGGTCGTCGCGCAGGTCGCCGTAAAGCCCCGGTGGCACGAGATTGACATAACGTCCTTCTTCGCAGATGCGCCGCATGCGCATGCGCACAATCGGCAGGTCGCTCCCAAATAGGATACGTTGTGGGCCAAACGCGCGCAGCGCCTGTTCCATGACCTGGGCATTGGTGTTGGCACTGAAGTCGAAGAGCAGCTGCCGGCTGACGCGCAACACGGTGAAAGCTTCTCCGACGTCCTCTGCACAATAGGCGCGCCCGATGTGGGCGACGATGAGCTTGACATTCGGATAGGTAGCCTCGATCTCCAGCAAGTGTTGCAGGTTGAGCGCATCCCGCAGGCGTGCCGGCCGCGGAAGGTGGAGCATCACCAGCCAGCCATGGGCATCGGCCGCTGCGAGGTGGTGACGTGGCAGAAAGTCGTAGATGGTGATGTCCTGGGCCGGGATATGGGGCGGTGCCTGATCCACATAGGGCTTGAGACCGATAAAACCGCCCTGGCGCACCCGCTCTTCCACCTCCGAGGCGGACCAAGACGGGGTGGTCACCAGCAGAGCTGGCAGCTGATATTGCTCCGCCGCGCGGCTCGTGTAGGCGTTGGTGCGCTCCAAGTCCACGTTGCGTTCCGGCCAGCCGAAGATGAGCGGGGTCACCTGCTTGCCCGGGAACATCTGGGCATAGGTGTCCAGCAGTTCCTCGATCGTGTTTTCCTCCGCCACGCGGCGTGGCCACACCGGGCCACGGGCGCTGGCATCGGCCGGCGAGCGAAACTCCTTGCGCCATATATGGGTGTGCACATCGAAGATCACATCCGGAAGGAAGTCCTCCAGATGAGCCCGATAGAATTCTCGATCCACCTCACGCACCTGGAAAGACATGTCACATTACCTCGGTTTCGAGCTGGGCGAGATCGAAACGTGCACCACGCCGGTATGCCGTGAAGATTTCGGTGTATCGAGTGACGTTAGCTCGGTCCGGAAGCAGGGTCTCCTCAGGTGCTTGGAGCGCGACAAAGCCGGCGAATATGTTGGGAAACAATCCCGCTCCGCGGCCGGCCAGGATAGCTGCGCCGCGGCTGGCTGCTTCCCCAGAGGCGGGCACGCGGACCGTCCGGCCCGTGATATCTGCGACGAGGCGCGGCCAGATCACGCTTCGGGCGGCGCCACCCACCATCGTGAGTTCCGAGGCATGCACCCCGGTCGCCTCGATTTCCTCCAAAGCCCACCGGAGCTCGAAAGTGATCCCCTCCATGACAGCGCGGGTCAGATCGCCCCGTCCGTGCGTCAAGGTAAGGCCGATGAAGGCGCCACGCGTCGGCCCGTAGGTGGCCGCGTGGCCGCCGGCGAGGGGATAGAAGAACAACCCATCTGCACCCGGCGCGGCGCGCGCCGCGGCCTGGTCGAGGGCGCGCAGACACTCGGTGCGTTCCTGCGTCGCTGCGCTGTCCTCCCAGAGGAGATCCACCAGCCATTCCAGCGACCTGCCGACTCCGCCCAGGCTGCGGATGGCGCCCCAGCACCCGTCGACCGCGTGCCGTCCGACCGCCATCCGACTGGCCAGCCCGGCCTCCCTCGTTTCCGGCACCGCGAGCAACACCCATGCTGTGCCGCATGAGAGCAACACCTGTCCGGGTTGCAGCACGCCGGCACCGACTGCCGCGCAGTACTGGTCGTGCGCGCCGTTGACCAGGGGAGTGCCTTGGACCAACCCCGTCACCGCGCTCGCCGCCGCGGTCACCTTGCCGACTACCGTCCCGCAGGGCTGGATGGGCGAAAGCTGCTCCCTGCGGATGCCGGCGACCTCCAGCAGACGTTCATCCCAGTCGCCGGTGGCGATGTTCATCAGCTGGGTGATGCCGGCGTTGGTCGGATCCATACACCGCTCGCCGGTCAGCCAATAGCCGATGAAGTCGTTGACGAACAGGAAATAGCGCGAACGGGCGAAACAATCCGGCATGGCGTCGCGCAGCCAGGCGATGTGCTGCAGCGGCAACGAACCTTGCAGCGGCCAGCCGGTGATGGTGTAGACGAGTTCATCTCCCAGCAATGCACGAACGCGTTCTGCCTGGACGGCGCCGCGCTGGTCCATCCAGCTGATCGCGTTGTAGGTGGGGTGGCCTGCGGCATCCACAGGGATGGTGGTGCCGCCTTGAGAGGACAGGGATACGGCGGCGATGTGGTCTTCGGGACGCAGCTGGGTAAGCACTGCCCGGATGACCTGTGCCACCGCTTCACAAAGCGCGTCGGGCGATTGCTCCACCCAACCCGGCTGGGGGGTGAGCAAGCCGTAGGCCTGGCTCGCCGAGGCGAGGATTTCCCCGCTCAGGTCGAACACCAGGCCTTTTGTAGCGGTAGTGCCGACATCCAGGCCCAAGAGCCGTTCGGGCATTTGCTATGCCACCTCCGGCGCCATATGGCGCTGTACCACGTTCTTCAATCGGCGCAGGAACTGCGTCGGGTTCTCCGCCTGCAACACATTGCGCCCGAACACCACCCCGCGGGCGCCAGCTTGGACCGCTTGGTGGGCCAGCACGAGCGCGTCGAGCTCGGAAGCGAGCTTCTCCGCGCCGAGCGCGAAGACGGGGATGGGCACCCCCTCGACCACCTCGAAAAAGCGCTCGCCGGTGTAAAACGTCTTGATCGCATCCGCGCCCAGCTCACACGCGATGCGGCATGTCTTCTTGATATAGTCGTGGAACTCGTCTGAATTGGCACGCAGGTCGCCGGCAGGGAACACCTCACCGATGAGGGGCACGCCCAGCCGGTAGCTCTCCTCGGCGATGCCGGCGAACACCTGGACATTGCGCGCGTCACGCTCTTCACTCCCCGTCTTGAGCACCAGGCTGGCCAACACCAGCTCAGCACCGGCGGCGACCGCTGCTTCGACTGACATCGCCTGGACGATATAGGCTTCGCGATAATGCCACGGCTCGCAATGGATGGTGTTCCAGTTCAACCGGGCAATGATCGCTGGACTGCCCTTGCCTGCGAACAGCGTGCCGGCAAAGCGGATCATCTGGGGGGCCAACAACACGGCGTCCGCTTCCTTGAGCGCTTGCGCAGCGGCGGTGAAATCCACCAGGCCAGGCATGGGCCCAAACGTTTGACCGTGGTCCATTGCGACGATGACGGTGTTGGCGCCATCGAGAAAGAGTCTGCTGAGGCGGATCGCCTTCCCGGACATTCGAACGCTCCTGTTTGAAGTGCACTCTAGATCTCTGTATAACTTGCGATATAGTGGTGCATTGAGTATGATGCACAATAAGCTGGCCGCGCTGCCGTCATCCAAGCCAAATCCCGCAGCGTGAAGCCGGTGTGCTGGGGGATGCTCGTCAGGACTTGGCAGGCAGGCACGAGCATCCCCTTTTTTTCGCCCTTTGCTCGCCCGGACTGAAACTTTCTGTCCAGGTCTATTTTGTTTAGGAAGCGCGGTCCAGCCCGCGCCGTGCACGTCACAGGGCGGCATATGGGCCGCTGCCTAAAGGTCGCGGCGCGGATAGGGTATCACAACTTGAGACCGCCGCTTTCCTTCACTCCTAATGACAAATACATCCGTCAGCCCCCACTCCTCCACCTTTCAAGGGCCGTTTTTTTATCCAACCCGGCGGCGCACGTCGATCTCAACTGCCAGCGAGCTCAAGCTCACGGCTGGTACACCAAGCCGGCCCAAGCCGAGCGAGTCCAGCAGCAACCCAGAGCCTGTCCAGGCTTCAGATGCCAGCCCAGGTAGACGCGAATGCCACCTCGGTCCCAAAACCACCCCCGAAAGCACCACCTTATACGGTGATCACCTCCACTCCTGCATCGCGCAGCTGGGCAACGAAATCCGGTGGCGCTTTGTCGTCCGTGATCAGCGCGTTGATCTTGGTGAGCGGCATAATAGTCACCAGACCGATCACACCGATCTTGCTCGAATCGGCCACCACGACGATGCGCGACGCACTGCGCACCAGCGCCCGATCCACCTCCGCCTCCAGGACGTTGGCAGTGGTGACGCCGTTGGAGAAGGTCAGGCCGTCCGCGCCGAGGAACATCGTGTCGGCGTGTAGTCCGCGCAACGCTTCGATGGTCTGCGGCCCGACCATGACCTGGTACTCGTGAAGATAGACACCGCCCAGCACGATGATGTGCACGTTTTTCCAGGCGCCCAATTCGTACACAATCGGCAGGGAAGCAGTGATGACGGTCAGATTGCCAGAGGTGAGCAAGTGGCCGGGGATGTGGCGCGCCACTTGCAGCGTGGTCGTGCCCGAATCGAAGATCAGCCGTTCGTTTTCGCGGATCATCTGAGCGGCGGCACGCCCGATGCGCTCTTTTTCGCGCGCATGAGCCAGCGCACGTGCGGAGGTCATTTCGGGACTCGGCAATCCTGGGATGCTGACCGCCCCGCCATGAATGCGCTTCAGCAAACCGCTCTGTTCCAGGCGTTCCAGGTCGCGGCGTATCGAGACTTCCGAGACGCCAAAGCGTTCGCTCAGCTCGGCGATGCGCACCACGCGATGGGTAGCCAGCTCTTCGAGGATCAGCGCGCGTCGCACCTGAGCGTCCAGCGCGGCGCCCGCTTCGACGGCATGCGAAGAGATGGTCGACTGATTAGCTGACATATCGGTTATGGTTGCGCTCATTATATGTTATATTTTGCTTCATTCTCAGTATATCATGGTTTCGATCGGTTGTCAATAGGAAAAACTTAAAATGTAAATCGTTCACCATCCCTGTTTATTGTCAAAGTACCCGACTTGGGAAAATCGGCCGATTGTGCTATACTCAGAATGCCAATCAGGTCTCACGGGTGTAGGTGTGCCATGCCCTATCTGGTGTTTGCCATCACCGCCATTTTGCCGCTGGCCGTCCTGTTTGCCCTGTTGAATGCCCGCCTGAATTGGCCAGAGTATCTCATCTGGCTGGTGGCCGTCAACATCACCACCTTCGGGGTCTACGGGCTGGACAAGGTCCTTTCCCAGATTCGCTGGCTGCGCGTGCCCAACGTTCTGCTGCTCGGCTTGGCAGTGATAGGCGGCTTCTTGGGCGCGACGCTGGCCAGGTTGGTCTTCCGCCACAAGACCGACGCCCGGCGCTATACATCCTATTCGCAGGTCATCGCGGCGAGCGCGCTCGTCCACATCGCCATTATTTGGTATTTTTTCCTGCGCGCGGGCCGGTAGATTGGACACGCTCAGGCACATCCGATGGGAAAATTGGTCTTTGTCACCGGTGGTGCTCGGTCGGGCAAGAGCCATTTTGCCGAGATGCTTGCGCGCCGACATCCCGGACGGGTATGTTACATCGCCACGGCTGTGATCGTGGACGACGAAATGGCCCGCCGCGTGGCGTTGCACCGGCAGCGGCGTCCGGCGGATTGGAGCACCCTGGAATGCCACGCACGCTTGGCGGACAGCTTGCTTCAAGCCGCGCCGAGTCACACCCTGTTGTTGGTCGACTGTCTGACCCTGTATCTGGCGCGCTTTCTGCCGGCCGCCTTGCCACAGGACACGGCGCTGCCGCGTGCGGTGGAAGAGCGGCTCCACCAGCAGGTCGACGAAGAGATAACCGCGATCCTCACCGCGACGCGTTCCATCGCTGCTGACGTCCTCATCGTCAGCAACGAGGTGGGCAATGGACTTGTGCCACCCTACCCGGCCGGCCGACTGTTTCGCGATCTCATGGGATATGCCAACCAGATTCTGGCACGGGAAGCGGAATGGGCCTACGTCGTGATCGCCGGAATCCCCCTGGACCTGAAGGCGCTCCAGGCCGCTGCTTTGCCATGGTGAGGAGGACGTTGTGCGCGGTTTATGGGCAGCCTTGCGCTTCCTGACCACCATCCCAGTGCCCGAGCGCTGGCTGGACGAGGCATCACTTGCCCCGCGGGCGATGCTCGGGTGGTGGGGTGTGGTGGGGGGTCTGATCGGCGCCCTGGCCGCGGCAATCGTGTGGGTGGCCCATTTCCGCTTGCCCTGGAGCGCGTGTGCCGCACTCGGCCTCGTCATCTCAGTGGTGCTCAGCGGCGGTTTGCACCTGGACGGCTTCGCCGACACATGTGATGGGATGGGGGCACGGGCGCCACGCGAACGGGCGCTGGCTATTATGAAGGACGCGCGCATCGGGGCTTTCGGTGTGATCGGAATCGTGTGTCTGCTGCTGCTGAAGTTCGGCCTCTTGGCCGGACTGGCACCCTCCCGCGGCATCGCAGCATTAGGATGTGTGCCGGCAGCCGGTCGGTTGGCCCAGGTCTGGGTCTTGCACCGCTATAACTACGCGCGCGCCGAGGGGGGCATGGCAGGCGCTTTCTTCGCCGCCACGACGCGCGGACACCTCGTGGTAACCGCTCTGGTCGCGATAGCGGTCGCTTTTGCCTGGTCGCAGCTTCCCGGTGTCACAGCGCTGGCATGGGCGATGGGGTGGGGCGGCTTGAGTGCCGCGTGGATAGCCCATTGGTTGCAAGGACACACCGGCGATACTGTCGGCGCGGTCTCGGAGCTCACCGAAGTGGCGATGCTCCTGGGACTGGCGATCATTCCCGAAATAGGAGCGTGACAATGGCTTTCATCAAACCTTTCCAAGGGGTGCGCTATAATCCCGATCGGGTCGCGGAGCTGAGTCGGGTGATCACCCAGCCATATGACCGCATCTCTCCGGCGATGCACATGCACTATCTGCAGCAACATCCTTACAATTTCGTGCGGCTGATCCTGGGCGACTGCACTGCCGTGCCTGCTGGCGTGACCAATCCCTACGCGGGTGTCGCCGCGCTGCACCGGCAGTGGCTGCAGAGCGGCGTGCTGCTGCGCGATGCACAACCATCCTTCTACGTCTACCATCAGGTGTTTCGCTCTCCGGAAGGCAAGACGCTGCGGCGGCGCGCCCTTCTCGCCGCGCTCCAGCTGACCCCCTTCGCAGAGGGGATCGTGTTGCCCCACGAGCGCACCTTAACCGCGCCAAAGGAGGACCGTCTGCAGCTGTTCCGCGCGACGCAGGTCAGCTTCGAGCCCGTCTTTCTGCTTTATCCCGACCCCACCCATCGCCTCCACGCGCTGCTCGACGCCGCGGTGGAGGAACGTGCGCCAGATGCAGAGGCAGATGAAACCTTTGAGCCCGGTGTGCAC
>JANXAX010000112.1 GCA_025062175.1 Anaerolineae bacterium
ATAAACTGTTCTCGATCTCAGAGAGCGTGTTATAAATAGAGCGACAGTCCGACGGAGTGACAGCCGTCCGAGCCGCGACTGTCCGGAAGCGGTCGAAGCCGTGCGCGTATGCACGCGGCGCGGTTTAGACTCCGCCCCTTCCTACAAATGGGATGCATTTGATCAAGAAGGTTCCAGGTGCTCAAGGAAGGCCGGTGATCTTGATGCCGGCGCCCTCGGCACGGTAGCGCTTGTTGATGCCGATCAGGATGGCTGTCAGCCCCTCGACCACCCCGGCGTTTTGCAACGGGCCGGCGTCGAGGCCGCGCATTCCGGCTGCCTCGGCCAGCGCAATGGCTTCCGCCTTGGCGTCCGGGTCGTCTCCACACACCAATATGTCACACTCTGGCACTTCATCTAAATTACTCAGATGAGTGGCACTGACATTTTGAAAGGCACATACGACGCGCACCGTGGTGCCCAGCAGCGCCTGGGCCTCGGCGGTGGCACTGCCGGCGGGGGGGATGTACACATGGCTCACCCGTGGTGGCCGCAACGGTACTGTGACGTCTACCAACACTTTACCCGTCAACTGTTCTCGGATGCTCTCCAGCACCTCGGTATGGGCACTGTAGGGCACAGTGAGCACCACAATCTCAGCTGCCGCCGCGGCTTCCGCGTTGGGCATGCCCTCTATCCGATGATCCCCTAACCGCATATTGAGTGATGCGGCGACGCTTTGCGCCTTGGCTGCGTCCCGCGAGCCGATGATAACGCGATATCGGCCCGACTTCGCCCAGCGGAGCGCTAAGCCAGGGCCTTGATGTCCTGTCCCGCCAATGATCGCCACCGTTTTCTCAGCCAATGGGGTGATCCTTTCTTCAAGCCTTTGTTATCAGAACCCCTATCCCAGCTCCATCACGCGCCGCCACACGGCCTTGGCCAGCTCGCGCGCGCGGACCGCGATGGCGGTTTCGTCCAGAGTGAGCAGCTGGCGGTCGCGCATGAGTAGCTGGCCGTGGCAGATCGTGTGCGTCACCTGGCTGCCGTCCATGCCGAAGATGATGTGCCATGGGAAGTTGCCATCCGTCAACGGCGTGAAGGGCTGATAATCCAGCAATATGATGTCTGCCAGTGCCCCTGGTTCGAGCACCCCGAGCGGTTTATCCCAAAAGAGGCGTGCCAGCCGGGCATTATTCGCGAAAGCCATGCGGAGCACATGATCCGCCGGCATAGCGCGTGGATCCCGCTTATGTAGTTTATGCAACAGATAAGCGACGTGCATTTCGACGAACATATTATTGGAAAAACCGTCGTTGCCCAACGCCACGTTGATGCCGCGGTGCAACATATCTGGCACATCGGCCACGCCCACGGCGTTGTTCATGTTGCTGCGCGGCTGATGCGTGACGTGGGTGCGCGTGGCACGCAACGTCTCACGTTCATAGCCGTCCACGTGGACACAGTGGACCGCGATGGTCTGTGGTCCCAGGACGCCGAATTTCTCCAAACGTTCGACGACGCGCATGTTGTGTTTTTTCAAGCAGTCGCGCTGATCGGCCATATCCTCGGCAACGTGGAGGTGAAACCCAACTCCCAGCGCACGCGCTTCGGCGACGCAGGCTGCGAGCGTAGCATCCGAGAGGGTCAGGCTGGCGTGCAGACCGAACGAAGCGCCCAATCGCGGATGAGGATTTCGGCGCAGCGCGTGGATGAAACGCACGTTTTCAGCGATGCCAGCACGCGCACCATCTGCCCCGTTTCGGTCGGTCACCTCATAGCATAAACTGGCACGCACGCCGGCTTGCTTCACTGCGTCGGCAATTACGTCCAGGGAGCCCCCGATCGCGTTGGGACTGGCGTGATGATCGATCAGCGTGGTCGTGCCGTGACGGATGGCATCGATGAGGCAGACCAAGGCACTGTATTGACAGTCTTCGAGTGTCAGTGCCTGATCAATTCGCCACCACAAACGTTCGAGGATTTCGGGGAAGTTCGAGGGCGCCTCGCCAGGAATGGCCATCCCACGGGCGAAGGCGCCGTAGAAATGGGTGTGCCCGCAGATGAGACCCGGCATCACCACCTTGCCGGTGGCGTCCAGCTGCTCCGCATGGGGATAACGGCGCATCAACTCGACAGTCGAGCCGACGTCCAAAATGGTGTCACCTTGATAGTACACCGCGCCATCCGGGATGACGCGCGGTGTCGCGCCCATGGTGATGACAGTACCGTGGGTGATGAGCATCGTTGGTGAACTCCAAGCACGGAACTAAAGCCATTATAAGGCGAACTGTGGTTCCTGACCAATGTGTGCCAGACAACAGGTGAACCGCTAAATGTATTGGTTTCAGTCCAGGGGAATCGAGTGGTCGAATCTCTCCCCATGCTCGGACAGCGTATCCTTGTGGAAGTTGTTACGGCGACTGGATGTGGGCGCGTTGCTGCAAGCGGTGAACGCCTGGGTGCGGAGCTGGAGGAGGTGACAGTGGTCCGTTTAGATGTGCAATCTATGCGCGGGAGCAAGCGCGGCGAACTGCCGGCGGTGCAGGTACCGATGGTAGCGGCGCAGCGGTTGGGGATGGTGCTGCAACTACGAGGCATGGCCGAGGATGTGCTGGAGGCAGCCCTAGTGTTGTTGGAAGAAATCCCGTTGGAGAAGAGAAGAGAGGCTTAAGAAAACCTGAAGAGGAGAAAGATGGCGATGTCCTTGCGAGAGGATGCTCGGCAGCGCGACCATCAGGCGTGCTTTCGTCACCATCCCTCCTCAGCTTGCGCCCACGGAAGGGTGTGCATATCATAAAGACCGTTGTCCCGGTGGAGGCTGGGTCAGCCGCTCACAAGGCAGGGCGAGGTTGCGCGTCACCCCAGTCGGGACATACAACCCGTGCCGGGTTCTCGAGTCAGCATCATAGGACGCCAAGGAGGCTCGCAATGAAGTATCGCGATTTCGGTCGCACCGGTTGGAAAGTCTCGGAGATCAGCTTTGGCGCCTGGGCCATCGGCAGCGATTGGGGATACGTGAGCGATGAGGATGCACGTGCTGCGCTGCACGCCGCCCTGGATCAGGGAGTCAATCTGATCGACACCGCGGATGTCTACGGAGACGGACGCAGCGAGCAGTTGATCGCGCGCGTGCTGAAAGAACGGGGACCAGGCGAACGGGTGTATGTCCTCACCAAGGCAGGACGACGGCTCCGGCCGCATACAGCAGATGGGTATAACCGCGAGAATCTCAACGCCTTCGTCGACCGCAGCCTGAAGAACCTGGGAGTCGACACCATCGATTTACTTCAGTTGCATTGCCCACCCACCGAGGTGTACTACCGACCAGAAGTCTTCGGCATCCTGGATGATATGGTGAAGGCGGGTAAGATTCGGTACTATGGAGTCAGTGTCGAGAAGGTCGAGGAAGCGATCAAGGCCACTGAATACCCCAACGTACAAAGCGTACAGATCATTTTCAATATCTTTCGCCAGCGCCCGGCGGAATTGTTCTTTGAGTTGGCGAAGCAGCGTCAAGTCGGTATTGTGGCTCGCGTCCCACTGGCGAGTGGTTTGCTTACGGGTAAGATGACTCCCCAGACCACCTTCCCGCCGGATGACCATCGCAATTACAACCGCTACGGCGCTCGATTTGACGTCGGAGAGACCTTTGCTGGTGTCGATTTTGAGGTCGGTCTCAGGGCGGTGGAGGAGCTGCGGCCACTCGTCCCGCCGGGCGCGACGATGGCCCAGTTCGCGCTGCGCTGGATCCTGATGTTCGACGCAGTCAGCTGCACTATCCCCAGCGCCAAGAACCCTACCCAGGCGGTGGAGAACGCCCAGGCGTCTGACCTGCCACCGCTCAGCCCGGAGACGATGGCCTGCGTGCGCGCGATCTACGAGCGACATATCCGCGATCTGGTGCATCATCGCTGGTGACGGGGGCGCTGCAGTGAACGCCTACGAGCGCGTCATGCGACGACTGCGCGGCGAGACAGTCGACCGACCGCCCAATTTCGACATCATGATGACTTTCGCTGCGCACTTCATCGGGCAGCCTCTCGCCCGATACTACCAGGATTATCGGGTGTTGGGCGAGGCAAACCTGGCCGTCCAGGCGGCGTTTGACCTGGATCTAGTACAAACAATCTCGGACCCCTTCCGCGAGGCGGCCGATTTCGGCGCCGAGATCTTCTTTCCGGAAGACGACCTGCCGGTGTGCCGACGGCCCCTGCTGGCAGAGCCTTCCGACCTGCTGCGCCTGAAGCCCCCTGACCCATACACCGGCCGCCGTATGAGCGACCGGCTCGCAGCGACACAGTACCTGCGCGAGCGGGTTGGCGGCGAGGTGCCCATCATGGGATGGGTGGAGGGCGCGCTGGCGGAAGCTGCCGACCTGCGTGGCGTAAACGCCCTGTTGCTCGACCTGTACGACCGACCCGATTGGGTACGCGATCTGCTGGAGCTGTGTGTCGAGGTGGAAATCGCCTTTGCACGGGCGCAGATCGAAGCTGGCGCCGACATCATCGGGTTGGGCGATTCGATCGCTTCCCAGATCTCACCGGAGATGTACTGCGCGTTTGCGCTGCCCTATGAACAACGCATTTTCGCCGCGGTGCACGAGATGGGCGCACTGGCGCGCCTGCACATTTGTGGCAACACAACGCGCATCCTGCCTTATATGGCCCAGAGCGGCGCCGATATCATCGACCTGGAGTGGATGGTAGATTTGGGCCGCGCCGCTCAGATCTTCGGCGATTATCCGGTGACGTGCGGCAACTTTGATCCCGTCGCGGTGATGTTGCAAGGCACGCCTGAGCAAGTGTATGCCGCCGTGTGGCACTGCCTGGAGATCGGCGGCCCGCGTACCTTCAGCGCGGCGAGCTGCGAAATCCCCAAGGACACCCCTCATGAAAACTTGCACGCCCAGCGGCAGGCACTCATCGACTATGGGCGCACATGCGCGCCCTGCAGCGAGGAAGGCCAATCCCCATGCGCGTCGTTGTGATCGGTGCGACCGGCCATGTGGGGGGCTATCTGGTGCCGCGCCTGGTTGAGGCCGGACATGAGGTGATTGCGCTGAGCCGCGGTCAGCAACGCTTGTATCGGGAGCATCGTGCATGGAAATGGGTGCGCCAGCTGACAGTAGACCGTACCATCGCCGAGCAAGCAGGCACGTTTGGGCAATTAGTGCGTGACCTGCAACCGGACGCCGTGATCGATATGATCTGCTTCACCGAGGCGAGTGCGCGCCATCTGGTGGCTGCCCTGCGCGGTCAAGTGCAACACTTCCTGTCATGCGGCACGATCTGGGTGCACGGCCCCAGCGTGCAAGTGCCTACCACGGAAGACCAGCCACGCCGCCCGTTCGGCGAATATGGCATCCAGAAAGCGGCCATCGAAGCCTATCTATTGCGTGAAGCACGTATGAATGGCTTCCCCGCGACGGTGCTACACCCGGGCCACATCGTCGGCACGGGCTGGGTGCCGCTCAACCCGGCGGGGAATTTCAATCCCAACGTGTTTGTCCAACTGGCGCGTGGCGGGGAACTGGCCCTGCCCAACCTGGGGTTGGAGACGGTCCATCATGTCCATGCCGACGACGTAGCGCAAGCATTTATGCAGGCGTTGCACAACTGGAATGTTGCGGTGGGTGAGAGCTTCCACGTGGTGTCGCCAGCGGCGCTCACCCTGCGCGGCTACGCCGAAGCGGTAGCCGGCTGGTTCGGGCAGGAAGCGCGATTGCGTTTCCTTCCATGGGAGGAGTGGCGCACGACAGTCACAGCTGAGGACGCGGAACAGACGTGGGATCACATCGCCCACAGCCCCAACTGCAGCATCGAGAAAGCGCGCCGGCTGCTGGGCTACCAACCGCGTTACAACTCCTTACAGGCGGTCCACGAAGCGGTTTCCTGGCTGATCGAGCACCAAGTCATCCGTGTGGACTAATCTACCATGTTTGGAATGTTGCCCTTTGGAGAGCGATGAGAACTTGAGGGGCAAAGTTTGGCCACTTGGCACTGGAGACTCGCTCGATGATGCACACCACGACAGGATCGCCTTTTTCTATTACGTTAGGCCATCGCTCCACTATGGCACAAAACTCCTTTGGGTTCATGGTGCTCAGTAAGGTCTCCTGTCCTCGCTCAAGATGGAACACTGCTAACTGAAGAGGCAAAACATCAGTTGGGAGCACGACCTCACGCAATGTGTCGTCAGAGTATAAGACGATCCGAACATGCAACTGACCATTAGTCTCTAAGCCGGCTATCTCTTGAAAAAGACCCAAATAGCAGATTGACTTGATGTCAGGAGTCTCTTCCTCGACTACGCCTTTGTGCCAGGGCGAAGTGGGAAAGTGACTTTCATCGTCAGGTTTCAGCTCGTCGGGATAAGGGGGGAGACTATTTAGCTTTGCCTTTACGTTCTCGGGCAGCTGATCTGCGATTCGTTCGCATTCCGCGGGAGTAGGTTTGTAAAGACCACCTGGTTCTTTGGTGGATTCCTCTTGGGCGGTAGCTGTGTCTCCTCTTCTTGTTAGATAGGCTTGAAACGCGATAGCTGGGGTCTCCTGATCCGTCTCAACCCGCACATATTCTTCTAAACCAGTAATCCAGCCGCATTGAAACGCAAGACCGTCTTCAGACCACTGAATAAATAACCAACCTGTGTCCTTATCCTTGGCTAGCACATCTAATTCGCTGCCCGGCGGAAATATCTTGATTCTCCCACTTTCGTCTAATATCCCTTCGTGCTCAACTCCGGGCCCTCTCCTGACTCGAACGCCCTTACCTTGATCTAATATCGCCTTAGCGGAAGGAACACCCGGCAGAGTTTTTCCCAAAATTACGTGGTTTTCGTAAAGGGCAAAGGCACGCAAGAAGTTGTTGAATTGTCTTATCTGAATCTGGGAAGCTAGACCCTTCTGAGCGAGCTCGACAATCTGAGTGATCTCAGTGGGCCAACCGGCCATAAGTTTGGTATCTTCAATTAGGATAATCTCTTCCTGATCAGGTGGCCCAGCTTTCAAAGGGAGGTCTTGGTGTTGAAACGAAAGAGGTATGCTAATCATGCCCCCTAGGACAAGCACCCCTCTGCTTAAAAACTCTCTCCGTGTCGTCCGCCCGTTATTTATCAACTCATCTTTTCCACTTTCCTTTCTCATTGTTATCTCCTCCTCGAGAAAACGAAAATTTTTTTCTTTGCGAAGGTGTTGACTTATTTTCTCTGCTGGTGGACGCTCAGCCATCACTACCTTAGGGGGCGCTGCGCCTTGGCTCGACAGTGCCCCCAAGGGGATTCGAACCCCTGTCTCCACCTTGAAAGGGTGATGTCCTGGTCCTCTAGACGATGGGGGCAAAAGAGGACACTACTATACCACACAGCGACCTCTATGGCAATTTTGCGCCGCCATGTGGGTGCATTTCAATTGGGGGCTGCGTTCTCCGACAGGGTTTTCTCCTCCTCCAATGGGGGCAGTTCGTCCAGCCCACTCAGCCCGAAATACTGCAAAAACTCCAAAGTAGTGCCGAAGAGGACGGGGCGTCCCACCGTCTCCAAGCGGCCCACCTCTTGGATCAGCCCCTTGCTCAACAGGGTACGTAGCACGCTGTCGCTGTTGACGCCGCGGACCGCCTCGATCTCGGGACGGGTGATGGGCTGCTTGTAGGCGATGATTGCCAACGTCTCCAGCGCGGCAGGCGAAAGGCTACTCCCACCCGACAGGCCCAGAAGACGCTCGACATACCGGGCAGCGCCCGGAGCTGTCACCAGCTGCAGCTGCTCGCCATGGCGCTGCACCCG
>JANXAX010000113.1 GCA_025062175.1 Anaerolineae bacterium
GAAATGCTTGACCAGCTGGAGCAAGTCGCGGGCACGCAGGCGCTGTAACCAGAAGGGGGTGCGCTTGCCGCCGCGCAAGCTGGGCAGCAAAAGGGCACGCGCCGCGTTCTGACGGAACTGGCTGCCGAACACCGCCGAATCAGGCAGCTCGCGCAGGATGCGTTCACGCGCTTCCTCCGGACCGATGCGCTGCACCAGGTCGAGGGGGAATTCGGCGTCCGAGGCAGGGAAGCGCAGCAAGATGCCGTCGTCATTGCTCTGCACCTCGACCTCGACGCCGGTGCGCTCGCGCAAGGCACTCGCCAGCGCCAATCCCCATGGGCCGTTGACGCGCCCGCCGAAGGGCGATTGCACCACCATGCGCGGATCACCCAGGGCGTCGGCGAAGAGCTCGACAACGATGGTGCGGTCGGAAGAGATGCTGCCGGTCGCGTCCAGCTGACCGGCGACGTAATCCACCACCACCCAGGCGGAGTTGTCGTCCAGAGCGTACTCGCGCTGCAGCCAGTCCAGGATGGGCTGTAGCCCTGCGCGGTCGCGTTGCGCCAGCAGCGCGCGGCAGGTGGCCAGGCCGGACGCATCGCGCAATGCCAGCAGCTGCTCCGCCACCTGGCGGCGAAATGCGCCCACGCGCCGCCCCAGATGATACGGTCGCCACGGATACTCGCCGTGCCAGAAGGGCATGCGCGGCGTCGCGCCAGGGGCGGGGACGACCGTCACGCGGTCATCGCTGATCTCGGTCACGCGCCACACCTGCGCGCCCAGCATGAACGCATCGCCGCGGCGCGTCTCGTAGACGAACTCCTCGTCCAGCTCGCCGATGCACGTCTTGCCGTCGGGAAGACAGGCGCGATAGGTGCCACGGTCGGGAATGGTGCCGCCGTTCGTGAGCGCAGCCATGCGCGCACCAGGCAGGGCGAAGAGACGACCGTTGACCTGATCCCAGGCGATGCGGGCGCGCAATTCGCGATGCGTCGCGCTGCCGTAGCGTCCAGAGAGCATAGCCAGCACGCTGTGCAGCACGCGCGGGGTGAGTTCCTGATAGGCATACACACGGCGCACCAGGTTAAGCAGTTCCGACACATCCCACGGCTCGACGGAAACCATCGCCACGATGTGCTGTGCCAGCACGTCCAACGGATTGCGCGGCGTGTAGGTCGGCTCGACATCGCCGCGCAGCATGCCGCCCGCGATCGCCGCCGCCTCCATCACATCTTCGCGGAAGGTGGTAAAGATGCGCCCCTTGCTCGTCTGGCCGACCAGATGACCGGAGCGTCCGACGCGCTGCAGCCCTTGAGCCACCGACTTGGGGGATTGCAGCTGCACCACCAGGTCGATGCTGCCGATGTCGATGCCCAGCTCGAGCGAGGACGTGCTCACCAGGGCAGGCAGGCGGCCCTCTTTGAGATCGCGTTCCATAGCGAGCCGTGCTTCGCGTGACGTGCTGCCGTGATGGGCACGGATCAGGGCGGGTTGTGTCCCGCGTCCAGCTGCCATGAAGCCGACTCCCCTGGCGACGCCTCCTTCCAGCAGCGCGCTCGCTTTCCCTTCCGCCTCGGCGGCGATCTGCTCGTTGAGCCAGTCGGCGGTGCGTTCTGCCAGCCGCCGGTTGTTGGCGAAGATAAGCGTGGTCTTATGCGCGCGGATGAGCGCCAGCAAGCGTGGCACGATGTGCGGCCAGATCGAGCCGCCCTCCAGGTTGCGAAAGTCTTCCACCACGGTTTCGACGCGCAGGTCGAGCGGCTTGTGGTAGGTCGCCTCTACGACGGTGACCGGTCGCGGGATGATCTGCGCCTCGTCCGCTGCGCCGCTATGTGTGGGCACGATCTCGTTGCCGCCCAAGAAGCGCGCCGCCTCTTCCAGCGGGCGGATGGTTGCCGAGAGGCCGATGCGCTGGATCGGCTGCGCCGCCAGATGTTGCAGGCGTTCCAGGCTGAGCGCCAGGTGCACGCCGCGTTTGCTGCCCATCAGCGTGTGGATCTCGTCCACGATAACCGTGTGCACGCGATGGAAGAGCGCCCGCGAACGCGTGCCGGTGAGCATCAGGTAGAGTGATTCGGGCGTGGTGATGAGGATGTGGGGTGGACGGCGCAGCATGGACTGGCGCTCGCGATAGGGTGTATCGCCGGAGCGCACAGCCACCTCGATGTGCGGTAGTGCGATGCCGAGCGCACGGGCGTGCTTGTGGATGCCCGCCAGCGGCACGCGCAGGTTGCGGTGGATGTCATTGTTGAGCGCCTTGAGCGGCGAGACGTAGACGATGCGGATGCCGGGCGCGGCGGTGGCGTCCTCGGTCTGCAGTTCGTGCAGCAGCGTGTCGATGCCCCACAGAAATGCGGCCAGCGTCTTGCCCGAGCCGGTGGGCGCCAGGATGAGAGTGTGCTCACCGCGCTGGATGGGTGGCCAGCCCTGTGCCTGCGGCGGTGTCGGCTGGCCGAACGTATGAATGAACCAATCGCGCACAGCCGGCGAAAAGCGCTCCAGGACATCCATTAGCTGTATTCCATCATCCCCGCGCGTCGATTATACCAACGGTCGTCGTTCAGGTGAAGCAGGTCGAACTATGCAGTAGTGCATCCTCCTCACAGTGGAAATTCGCTGTCGACCAGGAGTGCAAGGAAAGGGCATAGTGGTTGAAACTGCCCCTCTACCTGGCACGGCCACCCATCCGTCGGTTTTTTGCAGTCGCGTTTCATCTCTCCGGAAATGCAATGTGCCCGGAATTGGACCATCATTGACAGTTCGTTTTGCGCGTGACATGATATGTATCCTAGAAAGTTACATTTTCTACGGAGGTGCGTATTCAACCATGACCACCATCACTCCACGTGAGCTGTACGAATGGTGCAAGATCCCCTATTACGAGTTAGAAGGCCATCCGCGCCTCAAGGTGCCCTTTCGCCTGTGCAAGGATTCGGCGGAGATGGGGCAGCTGATGGCGCGTGAGCTGGTCGATGAAATCAAGGCGCACAACGCGCGCGGCGAGGTGACCCGCGCCATCATCCCCTGCGGTCCGAGCTGCTGGTACAGACCATTCACCGAGCTGGTCAACCGCGAACGGGTGAGCTTGCGCAATCTGATTGTCTTTCATATGGACGAATGTCTGGACTGGCAGGGACGCGAGCTGCCGCGGCGTCATCCCTACAGCTTCCGTGGCGAGATGGAACGTCTCTTCTATGACCCGGTGGATCCCGAGCTGGCCGTGCCCGAGGAAAACCGCAACTGGTTGACTCCTGCCACGATGGAACAGGTCCGCGAACGTATCTGGTCAGCGCCGATCGACATCACCTATGGCGGTTGGGGGCAGGATGGCCACATCGCCTATAACCAGGCGCGGCGGCATCCTTACAGCCATATCACCCTGGAAGAGCTGCGCAACTCCAGCATTCGCATCCAGGAGAACAACTGGGACACCATCCTGGCGTTGGCACAACGCACCTTTGGTAGCGCCTATCAGTTTGTGCCGCCTATGTCCATCACCCTGGGCATCAAGGAATGCCTCGCGGCGAAGAAGGTGCGCCTGTTTAGCGACACGGGCGCCTGGAAACAGACCGCATTGCGCGTGGCATTGTTCGGCCCGGTCACCCCAGAGTATCCCATCACCCTGTTGCAGGAACACCCGGACGCGCTCATCACCGCGACCATCGAGACTGCCCGCCATCCTATCAGCGAGCATCCGGAGTGGGATTTGGGGGTGTGAGTCTCCTTGGGGGCGTTCAGGGCGTCTGGCGTCGGGGGTGGGTTGCATACTATCCCTTGCGGTTTAGACAGACTGACGCATAATTATGGTAGCGTTTGTGGTGATTGGGGGACAGAGTAAGGAGAGTTTCGCAATGGAGGTAACAAGTGTGGAAGCAGTGCGCTGTGAAGAAGTGATTGTAAGAATGGCCAGATCCACCTCACTGGCCCTCTTACAAGCGAGGCGACTGGGTGGAGGTCATTGTCCTGCCGCGGGCGCCCGGGGCTGAACTGTGCCCACGGCTGACCGTGAGCCAACTGTGCCGATCCGGCCTGATCAGCCTGTGGAAAGAGCGCACGGACATCGACGATAGCAGCACCTATGCACGGCAGTTGCGCGAACAGGCTCAGCAACGTGGAGCGGCCGGGTGATCCCGCCGGATTCCGGTGTGATGTTGACCTACTGCGAGAGTATCCTCTTAGTTTATGGCTATGCTGCTTTGTATGGTATAGACCTATCTCTACGGATACAGAAGGGTACATGAGGAGTAAGCTAGTAGAAAGGCAAGGGCAATCCCTTGCCTTTCTAAGATAGAGGCTATCTGGGTACTAGACTATCGGGGATTAAAGTCAGTTTGGCATGCGTCCCAAGGTCCCCAAGCGTCCCATGCTGTCTCGTCCGTGATGTGATGTGGTTTGATATCGTATCTATTGGGGCCAAGTTGAGTGACGGACCAAGCATTATGGTGCCAACCGTGGTCTCGACTGTGGTGTAGCGGTTCTTGGCCGTTGATCACAGTTCCTGACTTACCGATATCCAGGCCCAGATCGTGAGGGTCAAAGGGTAGTGACATTTTCAAAAACCTCCTTTCTAGACACATCGCATTCTAAGCACATTATAGTATCTAAAGTCAGAAAGGTTTGTTTAATTTCACGTTAAATTTTTTGCGAGATAGGTCTGTGCGTTTCCTGGAAATTGCCTGGCAGGCTCAGTTACATAGAGAGGTGTATATTGCTATGCTCAATAGCGCTCTGAGAGCCTGGGGAAGCAAGAGGCGCTTTGCTGAGCGAGTAGGAATTAGTCCACAATATCTGAGCTATCTATGCGACCCTTACAACATCAGGACCCCAAGTGTCCAATTAGCACAAAAAATCGCCGATATCTTGCCGATCTCTCTTGAGCAAAGAAAGAGTTTGCTAGAGCATATGCTCTCCGCCAATGAGCGTAGGTTACAGCTAAATACTTTTCCTCGCTCAGGAATACACGATTGCACAGTAGAAAGTTATCTAGTGGAGCTTAGGAGAATGCATCAAATGGCCACCTTCTCTGGAAACGCTCCACTGACTAAGATACAATATGGGGTTATACGTGAAATAAGCATCACTCTTATCAAGAACTTGGATCCAATCGCCAATCCGTTGGCCTTCGTAGAGCTGTGTCTTTTGTTAAGTGAGGTTCAGTGTGTGCTTGATCGTCCGGATAGCGCATTGTACTATGCGAAGATAGCTCGTAGTGTTATGGAGAGCGCGGACCCGAGCGATTTTTGGCGAGACAGAGAGCGGTTCGAAAGTTTTCAGATTAATGCAATACTAGCTGAAGCGGTTGCTTATCACAACTTAAAGCTGTTTGATAATGCGTACGATTGTTGTCTTCAAGCCGAGGCCACCGAAGCAATGAAACATCAACCCAAGTTTTGGAAGCCACATTTATACAGAGACAAAATTAACGCGCTTATAGGAAAGCCGCGTTTCACCCTCGGCGAAGCTGAGGGTTTGGCCAATCGGGTTAGGGACATTTGCACACAAAGAGCTGGTGAATTCGATCCACTCCTTGAGCTGTTGATCAACCGCTCTTTGGGACAGGCTTATATTCAATATGGTAATCTCAAGAAAGCACACCGGCTCTTACAGACGCTGATAGACCAAATGGAAACGACACCCCATGTTGGGGCTTTACATAAGGTGCTTCTACTGAGAACTTTCGCCAGTCTTCTATGGAAGCAAAATGCTCTTTCTGACTGGAAGTCGTTCATCAAATCAGCCAGGGACATAGCCACTGAAGCGGGATTACACCATCAGATACACGAAATTGAACAGGAATATGGTCCTGAAACTATCTCTGCCCTCTCGGAAGAATCACAGGGGACAGGATACCTTGCCTCAACCAACATATCACTCTTTACAACCGAAGCGCACTCCCCTGGCTCGTCCGGTAGCTAAAACTCCCTTGCCCAATCGTCTACCACCTAATTTGACCTGAAGCAAGGCTATTGTGCTGGTCACGGCTGTCTTCGTGGTCATTGCCAGCGTGACGGCATTCCTGCTATCCCAGGCACTGTTATGTTGCCGCTGACAGAACAGGGCGAATGGCAGGCGACCCCGTAGAGCGTGCGGGAAGGTTGGGAATGTAGGCAACACCAGAAAAGCTGATATAATGTGTGTCCACGTATCATTCCGACCGCGCGGTTGAGTTGCCTGGAGCTGGAGATATATGCGCCATAAAGACCAAAGCCAGTCACGAGAATCCATGAGCCACCCGCTCCACGTGGACATCGCGCAGGCGCCCTACCGCGCGCTCATCGGCGTGGGCGGCATTGGCGCCGGGTTGTTCTTCGCGCTGCAGGGCAACCACACACTGGGACGCGAGGAGAGCCGTCTTGGTCACTTCTTGCCCCGGCGCGACTACTGCAAACTGCACATCATCGCGCACTACGTTCAGACCCTGTTGGGTTCGTCGTTCGCCACCATCCCCATCGGCAAGGTGGGCGAGGACGAGATGGGAGTGCGTTTGCTGCACGAGATGCGTGAGGCAGGGTTAGACACGCGCTACGTGCAGGTCGCGCCCGGCCTGCAGACCCTCTTCTCCTTCTGCTTCATTTACCCCGACGGCAGCGGTGGCAACCTGACCACCGACGACTCGGCATGTGCGCATGTGGACGCTGCCTACGTTCGCACGGCGGAACCGGAGTTTGCCCGTTTCGCCGGCTGTGGCATTGCGCTGGCGGCACCCGAAGTGCCACTGGCAGCACGCCAGGCGCTTCTGGAGTTGGGCACCCGATATCGCATGCTGCGCGTGGCCTCGTTTGCCACCGGTGAGCTGGCCGAGGCGATCGAACTGGGCATGTTGCGCCATGTCGATCTACTGGCGCTCAACCGCAGTGAAGCGGCTGCGTTCGCCGGTCTGGCAGCTGAGGAGCACACACCCACCGCAATCGCGCGTGCCGCAACGGAACGCCTCGGGCAGATGAACCCGGACGCCTACCTGACTGTCACCGCCGGAGCACACGGCAGCTGGAGCTGGGACGGTCACGCGCTGGTCCACCGACCAGCCATCCGGGTGAATGCCGTCAGCACTGCCGGGGCAGGGGATGCTTTTCTGGCCGGTGTCCTTGTCGGCCTAGTGGCACGTCTGCGACTGCACCAGGCCCATGAACTGGGTGTGCTGGTTGCCGCCCACGCCGTCACCTCGCCGCACACAATCAACAAGGAGACTGACCGTGTAACGTTGTGGCAGCTGGCAGAGGCATTCCACGTGCCCCTGAGCGAGGCAGTGCGCCGCCTGCTGACCTCACAGGATTTTGCATCGAGATGTATACCCAACATGCCCGAGGAAACCGATTCGCGATGAAACCCCTCAACGAGATCGTTGCCCGTATGATCGCCCTGCGCGCGCAGGGCATCCAACTGACATTGCTTGCTGCCTGCCCCAACTCGGCAGCGGTGCTGGAAGCGGCCGTCAAGGTGGCGGCGGCGAACAACCTGCCCATGCTGTTCGCCGCGACGCTCAACCAGGTGGACCGTGATGGGGGCTATACCGGCTGGACGCCCCAGACGTTTGTCACTGCGATCCGCCACTATGCCGAG
>JANXAX010000114.1 GCA_025062175.1 Anaerolineae bacterium
CCGCCTTCCTGGATGTCCCGCCGCCCGCGCTCTACTATATTGGCAAACGGATCTTGTTGAGAGCCAACGCCAAAAGCGGGCACGGCCGGGTATCCTCCCTCCTCCAGAATGATATCCGCATCGATGATGAAGTGATCCACGACCAGGTCCAACCAGTTGGAGGGTTTCGGGCCGCGCCATTCTAGGTCGAGATCAGGTTCGTTGTTGGTCTCGAAATAAACGGCGCCGGCCTGAACGTAGCGCCGTACTGTCTCTCGCCCGCGTTGACCGATGTTGCCAGGGTTCTGTCGGGGTCGGTAAAAGCGCACCACCGGCATAATTTCCATGTCGATCAATTGGCGCGCTAAGCGAAGGCCGGAACCACCTCCATCGTCCATTATCTTGACCCACTTGATCTTCATCGCAAGCAGCTGTTCGCGCCAGAACTCCCAATTGCGTTTACCCCACTCGTAAACGCTCAAGCTCCAGTGGACGCCGCGCCCGTTATCTTGCGGAGGGCGAGGAAATTGATGTAGCTCCATGCGCGCTCCTAGTATTGCACACTCAGGATCTTCAGAACATTACCGGGACGGAAGACCCAGCTTTTATAAACCATAAGTCCAAAACGCGACCGTACACGGAACATTGAGGATGCTCAGAGGTGCTTGAGATAAAAATGATGTGGACATTTACGATGCCTACAGTAAAGTATCACCGGCTGCTCTTGGAAAACCACTGTGTCGGTTATCTGCACGAAGCCCATTATACTTCGCTGTGAATGTGGGGACAAGATATATTCGGCTTGATTTTATTCACATCTTTAGGGCAAGTGGGGAATGACTCAGGTACGTTTTTCGCGCTGCGACTATGGGCAAAGCCAGAGTCACCAACGCATTGACTTTCATCACTTGCAGCGGTACAATGTTATACATCCCGCAGAGCTGATCAGACAGAAAGGGGGAGCTCTTGATGAAAAAGGACGAGGCGGATGCGCACCCGGAGCGGCCGCCTATTTTGGCATTGATTGATGGGCACGCGCTGGCTTATCGTGCCTATTTCGCCCTGTCGAACACCAGCATGCACACGCGCGCTGGCGAGCCAACCCATGCAGTGTATGGCTTCGCACTTATGCTACTCAGCCTGTGGGAGGAATACAAGCCCGATTACATGGCAGTGGCATTCGACGTCGGGCCGTCTTTTCGCCATCGGCAGTATACCGAGTATAAGGCCACCCGTGAGAAGATGCCTGAGGACATGACATCACAGATGCGACGTGTCGAGCAGCTGGTGCAGGCGTTTAACATTCCGGTGTTCACTGCTGAGAACTATGAAGCGGACGACGTGTTGGGCACTTTGGCCAAGCAGGCGGCCGAGCAGGGTATTGAAACTATCATCGTGACGGGTGACCGCGATGCCTTTCAGCTCATCGGACCGTGTGTCAAGGTGCTCATCTCAGGCAAAACTTTCAGCGACCGCAGACTGTATGATGAAGCAGAAGTGCGTGCCCGCTACGGTCTCTCCCCAGCCCAATTGACCGAGCTCAAGGGCCTGGTAGGAGATCCAAGTGATAACATCCCAGGGATCAAGGGTATTGGGGAGAAGACTGGAATCCAGCTCATTCAGAAATACGGTACACTCGAAGAACTGTATGCTCATCTGGACGAGCTGCCACCCGGTCAGCGCGCCAAGTTGGAAGCGGGGCGCGACATAGCCTTCCTCTCTCGGGCGCTGGCGCGCATCAAGACCGACGTGCCAGGCATCCGGCTTGACCTGGAGACCTGCCGCACGCGCGATTTTGATGTCAACGAGGTATTGCGCTTGTTCCAAGAACTTGAATTTCGCAGCTTGCTCAACCGCATTCCGGGCCGCCCAACACGCCCGACGGCTCCGATTACACCTCTCGCCAGCGTTCAGCTAGAAATGTTCGAGGGTGTCGCGCCGTGCGCAACCGAGATGCCGTCTGCGCCATCAGGTGTGGCTGAAAAGCCTGAGTACCGGGTGATCTGTTCCCTCGCCGAGCTCACCGCTCTGATCGATCAGCTGCGCAAAGCAGAGGGACTGACGTTCGACGTGGAAACCACTTCGACCGATGCCATCACCGCCGATCTAGTCGGCATTGCGCTGACCGACGGCCCTGGACGTGCCAGTTATGTTCCACTCCTCTCGCCAACCCTGTGCCTGCCTCGAGAAGACGTATTACACCTTCTGCGTCCTCTCTTCGCCGATGAGCAATTACCCAAAATCGCCCACAATGCTAAGTACGACATCACCGTGCTGGCACAGCACGGCGTGGAGACACGGGGTAAGCTTTTTGATACAATGGTCGCTGCATGGTTGCTCGACCCAGCCGGCGTGCTGGGATTGAAAAACCTGGCATGGAACCGCCTGGGCGTCGATATGACCGAAATTACCGACCTGATCGGCAGCGGACGTAAGCAGATCACGATGGATCAGGTGCCCTTGGAGCGTGCCGCCACCTATGCATGTGCCGACGTGGATATGACTCGTCGCCTGGTTGATGGCTTGCAGAGCGAGCTGCGCCAGCGTGGTCAAGAGGCGCTCTTCTACGAAGTGGAGATGCCGCTGGTGCCCGTCCTGGTCGCGATGGAACGCACCGGTGTGCGGCTGGATGTCGAGGTACTGCACCAGATGTCCCGTGAGCTCGATCAACGTCTACAGGCAATCGAAGAACAAATCTATGAATGGGTGGGTTACCGTTTCAACGTCAATTCGACCCAGCAGCTCTCGGATGCGCTGTTTGTCAAGCTCAACCTGCCCACTACGGGGCTGCGCAAGAATCAGAGCGGATACTATTCGACAGCAGCGGATGTATTGGAGTCGCTGCGCAGGCATCACCCGGTGATTGAGCTGATCTTGGAACACCGCCAGCTCACCAAGCTCAAGGGCACCTATGTAGATGCGTTGCCCCAATTGATCAATCCGCGCACTGGACGTGTCCACACTTCGTTTAACCAGACCGGCACTGTCACGGGACGTATTTCGAGCAGCAATCCTAATCTGCAGAACATTCCCATCCGCACTGAGACCGGACGTGAGGTGCGCCGCGCCTTCGTCGCCGAACCGGGTTGGCAGCTGTTGGCCGCTGACTACTCCCAGGTGGAATTGCGCGTGATGGCGCATATCTCCCAAGATCCTGGTTTGCTGGGTGCTTTTATGCGCGACGAAGACATTCACGCCGCCACTGCTGCTGCGGTGTTGGGCATCCCCATCTCGGAAGTGACCAAGGAACAACGCCGCATTGCCAAAAGTGTCAACTTCGGCCTCAGTTACGGCCAGAGTGCTTTCGGATTGGCTCAACAGACCGGCATGAGCCAGCGGGAGGCTAGCAAGTTTATCAAAACCTACTTCGAGAAATATCCGGGTGTGTTGCGCTATATCGAGCGCACCAAGCGTCTGGCCGCGGAGCAGGGATACGTCCAAACCCTGCTGGGGCGGCGACGTTACTTTCCCGGCTTGTCCAAGATGCGCGGTCCCGAACGGGCGCGCGCTGAACGCGAAGCAATTAACATGCCCATCCAAGGCACGGCTGCAGATATCATCAAGATCGCGATGATCCGCTTGCATCGTGCCCTGCAGGAGCGCGCGATGCGCGCCCGTATAGTGCTTCAGGTACACGACGAACTGGTGCTGGAAGTGCCAGACGATGAGCTCGAAGCGGCTATCCCTCTGGTCCGCGAGGTGATGAGCAATGCCTTCCAGCTCGCCGTCCCACTCAAGGTGGACGTTGAGGTGGGCATGAACTGGTTGGAGATGACGCCCCGATGAGCCTGTCCAAACGTGTCGAGGATGCGCGGCGCGCGTTCGCCAAGCGAGATTTACAAGCAGCGCTGGAGGCACATACCCTCGAGCGTATTGCGCGCTCGATGCGACGTGAGCACACCGAGGAGCACGGTGCCGCCAGCCATGCTTACATCGGCGATATGGTCTACGGTGGCCTGGATGGCATCGTGACCACCTTTGCTGTGGTGAGTGGCGTGGCGGGCGCCCAGCTGGGCGTGCACGTCATCCTGATCCTCGGCCTGGCGAACCTTTTCGCCGACGGTTTCTCGATGGCGACCGGTGCCTATCTATCCGCCCGCGCCGAACGCGAATATTACCAGCGCGAGCTCGCCCGCGAGCGTTGGGAAGTCGAACACATGCCTGAGGCCGAACGCGCCGAGCTCTATGAGCTCTATCGCCAACAAGGTTATCCGGAGGAAGACGCGCGCCGCCTGGTCGAGATCAAGACACGCGATCCGGAGCGGTGGATCAAAGCGATGATGGTCGAAGAACTGGGCTTGCTGCCGGATGAGCGCAGGCCCTTCTACAGTGCGCTGGCCACCTTCGGGGCGTTTGTGCTGGCCGGCGCTGTCCCTCTGTTGATCTACCTGATCGGGCTGCTGGTCACCGTTCCGGAGGAGATGCGCTTCCCTGTGGCAGCAGGCCTGTCAGGAGTGGCGCTCTTCAGCCTCGGCGCCGCCAAAGTGTTGGTCACCCATTTGAGTCCGTTGCGCAGCGGCTTAGAAATGCTACTAGTAGGGGGCTTAGCAGCCGGCGTGGCATATGCTGTGGGCGTCCTGCTCCGCGGGCTGGGAGTGTGAAATGCATCTGCTTGCCTGGACAATGATCTACCCCGGACCAGGGAAATACTTTGCGTCCACCATTTTTCTCTCCCCGAGTGTGCATAACATTGGCAGAGATCGATCTTCTCGTTCACGAGGTGTATATGATTCTGGTTCGTGACCATATCGCGCAGCTCATCGCCGAAGCAATCCACACCGCCCAAAAAAAGGGAGAACTTCCTTCTTTCGACCTCCCGGAAGTCCCAGTCACCCGCGCTCGAGATGAAACGTTTGGCGACTATGCCAGCCCGATTTGTATGACCTTGGCACGCGTTGCCGGCATGGCGCCACTTGCGATTGCGCAACGCGTGGTCGCCCATCTTCCTGCGGCGCCCTTTATTGGAAAGGTGGAAGCGGCGCATCCGGGGTTTATCAACCTCACCCTGGCATCCCGATGGCTGAGCCAGCAGGTAGAGGTCATCCTCGCCGAGGGAGAAAACTTTGGACAAATCGACCTGGGCAAAGGACGTTCGGTACAAGTGGAATACATCAGCGCCAATCCCACCGGTCCGCTCACCGTGGGCTCCGGGCGCAACGGGGTTCTGGGAGATGCGCTGGCCAATGTCCTGGCCGCGGCCGGTTGGCGTGTGCAGCGCGAATATTACATCAATGATATGGGCACTCAAGTGGAGCTCTTCGCCGCCAGTCTGTACGCCCGTTATGCCCAAGCGTTGGGCCGTGATGAGCCATTGCCAGAAGGCGGCTATCCGGGCAGCTACCTGGTCGAAATGGGACGGCAGCTAGCACAAGAGTTTGGAGACCGCTTCCTCACCATGGAACGTAGCCAGGCCATCGCCGCACTGCGCGAGGAAGGGTTGAAACGCATGCTAGCCAGCATCCAGGCGGATGCGGCAGCATTGGGCATCCGATTTGATCACTGGAAGTCCGAGCGCAGCTTGTACGAAGATGGCACCTACAGTCTCGTTTTTGACCGACTGCAGGCAGGTGGTTGGCTCGTGTATCGTGACGGAGCGATATGGTTCACCGAAACGCCCCACCAAGCTTCGGGCGAAGCACCGAGCGCAACGGAAGCGCAAGCGGCGCAAATCACCGCCAAGGACGGTCAGGACAAGGACAATGTCGTTGTGCGTTCCGATGGTCGACCAACCTATTTTGCCTCTGACATCGCTTATGTATGGGATAAGCTGGTCAAACGAGGATTCGACCGCGCGATCTATGTGTGGGGAGCGGATCACCAGGGTCATGTACCCCGCATGAAGGCTGTCACCCGCGCACTGGGGCTTGATCCCGATCGCATCACCATCATCCTCTACCAACTGGTGACGCTCAAGCGTGGAGGGGAGTTGGTGCGCATGGGCAAGCGCACCGGTGAGATCATCACCTTGCGCGAAGTTATCGAAGAGATTGGCGCCGACGCGACGCGCTTTATGCTGCTGACGCGTGCGGCTGACAGCCAGATGGAGCTGGACCTGACGCTGGCCGTCCAGCAGTCCAGTGAGAATCCGGTGTACTATGTGCAATATGGTCATGCTCGCATCGCCAGCATCTTCCGCTATGCCCAGGAGCGCGGTTTCTCTCCGGAAGGGGGTGATGTCAGCTTGTTAACCCATCCTGCCGAACTGGCGCTCATCCGCCAGATGGTGCGCCTGCCGGAGACAGTGGCTTTGTGCGCCGAGACGTTGAGTCCGCACCATCTGACTCACTATGCCCAAGAGCTGGCCACCGCGTTCCATGCCTTTTACAAGGATTGCCGTGTCGTCTCGGAGGATGCCAGGCATGCCGAGATTGGGCGCGCCCGGATGAAGCTGGTCCAGGCTGCTAAAATTGTCCTGGCTAACACCTTACGCTTGATCGGGGTCTCGGCACCTGAATCGATGTGAGGTGCCAAAAAGAGACCAGTACAACAACCTTACGGATGGGACGTGCCGATGTGAGACGGTTTTCTGCCTTGGGTAAGGAGTAGGATATGCAATTTGCCGATTTGCTAGGACCTGAAGCGCTCACGTTTGACGATGTCCTATTAGTGCCAGGTTACACCGAGGTGTTGCCCTCGGAGGTGGACTTGCGTACCCGGTTACATGAACGCCTGCAGCTCAACATCCCGGTCCTATCAGCGGCGATGGATACGGTGACCGAATCGCGCATGGCGATTGCGCTAGCACGTCAAGGTGGACTGGGGGTGATCCATCGCAACCTCAGCCCGGAAGACCAAGCGGCCGAGGTGGATAAGGTCAAGCGCTCAATGTCAGGTATGATTGTCGATCCGATTACCTTGCCCCCGGATGCGACACTGGGCGAAGCGGAGGCGATTATGGCGCGCTATCACATCTCCGGCGTGCCGATCACCGATAACGGTCGTCTAGTGGGCATCCTGACCAACCGCGACATCCGCTTTGCCACGCAGCTGGATGCCCCGGTGCGCGAGTTCATGACTCGCGAAGGACTGATCACCGCTCCGGTCGGCACCTCGCTGGAAGAGGCGAAAAGCATCCTTCAAAAATATCGCATCGAAAAGCTCCCTTTGGTGGACGAACACTTCAACCTGCGCGGTCTGATCACCTATAAGGACATCCTCAAGAAACAAGACTTTCCCAACGCGGCAGTGGACAGCCGCGGTCGCCTGTTAGTGGCTGCTGCTGTGGGGGTGGGACAGGACTTGGAACATCGTCTGGAGGCGCTGTTGGATGCCGACGTCGATGCCGTGGTGGTGGACACCGCCCATGGCCATGCTGCAGCGGTGTTGCGCGCGGTACGGCGTATCAAGATGATCGCACCCCACCTGCCCGTGTTGGCAGGTAATGTGGTGACAGCGGAGGGCACAGAAGCCCTGATTGAGGCGGGTGCAGATTGCATCAAGGTGGGCATCGGGGCCGGCTCGATCTGCACCACCCGCGTCATTGCCGGCGTGGGCGTGCCTCAAATCACCGCCATCGCCGAGT
>JANXAX010000115.1 GCA_025062175.1 Anaerolineae bacterium
GCCGCGCAGTAGCTCCAACGAGTCGGGATTCTTCTTCTGCGGCATCAAGCTGGAACCGGTGGCATAGGCGTCCGCCAGCTCGACGAACCCGAACTCACGGCTGCTGAAGATGATGAGGTCCTCCGCCAGACGACTCAGATGGATCTGTGTCAGGCAACACCAGCTGAGCAGCTCGACCAGATAATCCCGGTCGCTGACCGCGTCCATGCTGTTGAGCGCAATCGCTTCGAAACCGAGCTCCCGGGCCAAGAAGTGCTGGTCAATGCCCCAGGGGTTGCCGCTCAGCGCGCCGGCTCCTAACGGTAACACGTTCAGGCGCGGCATCAGGTCGTCCAGGCGCTCACGGTCGCGTTGGAACATCCAGAAGTAGCTCAGCAGCCAGTGGCTGAAGCGCACTGGCTGAGCGGGTTGCAGGTGAGTGTAACCGGGCATCAGCACGTCCAGATGGCTTTCTGCTTTGTCGACGATGGCTTTTTGCAGCGCATGCACCTGTTGGCGCAGCGCCTGCACCTGCCCCCTGAGATAGAGGCGGGTGTCGGTCGCCACCTGATCGTTGCGCGAACGGCCGGTATGTAACATCCCAGCGGCGGCGCCGATCAGCTCGCCCAGCCGCCGCTCGACCGCGGTATGGATGTCCTCGTCGCCGGGCTGCACGACGAAGGTGCCGGCGACGAACTCGGCGCGCACCTGGGCCAGCCCGGCAAGCAGCTGATCGCGCACTGCCTCGCTGATCACGCCGGCGCGCGCCAGCGCGCGGGCATACGCCTCGCTGGCCGAGATGTCTGCCTCCCACAGCCGGATGTCGAAGGAAATCGAATCGCCCAAGCGGCGCAGCAACACATCCGGTGTGTCCTCAAAGCGCCCACCCCACAAAAAGGTGGTCGTCATCCTGTCCCGTTCTCCTATATGATGGACTGACAGTTTCTCGCCTTTGCCTCTATCAGCAACTCAGCGAACAGCTCGGGTGTCTCCCGTCTGTTCGCTGAGTTCACGTACACCCGTTGCAACTCGAAGTCTGGGGGCGCCTCAGTCACGTTTAAACTTGCTGTAGTCCGGCTCCTCATGTAGTCCGCGCCGCACCCCTTCGAGCTCGAGCAAGGCACGCACCTTGAGCGGCAGGCCGAACAACTTGATGAAACCTTCCGCGTCGGCCTGGTTGTACACGTCGTCTTCGCCGAAGGTGGCATAGTCCTCACGATAGAGGCTGTAGGGGCTGCGGCGTCCTACCACGATGACGTTGCCCTTGTAGAGCTTCAAGCGTACCTGTCCGGTCATCGTCCTTTGGGTGGAGCGCACGAAGGCGTCCAATGCTTCACGCAGTGGGGTGAACCACTGGCCATTGTAGACCAGCTCGGCATAACGCAGGGCGACCAGCTGCTTGAAGTGCAAGGTCTCTTTGTCCAGGCAAAGCTGTTCCAGCGCCTGATGGGCTTCCACTAGGATGGTGCCACCGGGGGTTTCATACACCCCCCGGCTCTTCATCCCCACCAGGCGGTTCTCCACTAAGTCCACCCGTCCGATGCCGTGCCGCGCGCCCAACGCGTTGAGCGTTTCCAACAAGGCAATGGGGCCCTTGGCCTCGCCGTTGACGCGCTTAGGGATGCCCTGCTGGAAGTCGATGGTGACATATTCTGGCTCATCAGGCGCCTTTTCGGGTGAGACGGTGCGTTGGAACATCGCCTCTTCAGGCTCCTGCCAGGGGTCCTCCAGCAACCCGCCCTCATGGCTCAGGTGCCAGATGTTGCCGTCGCGGCTGTAGATGCTCTTGAGCGTGCTGGAGACGGGCACGTTATGCTCTGCGGCGTAGTCCAGCGCATCCTCACGCGAGCGGATGTGCCATTCGCGCCAGGGAGCGATCACCTTGAGGCGCGGGTTGAGCGCCTGGTAGGTGAGCTCGAAGCGCACCTGGTCGTTGCCCTTGCCGGTACAGCCGTGCGCCACGGCGTCGGCGCCTTCCAGCTCGGCGATCTCGACCTGGCGCTTGGCAATCAGCGGCCGCGCAAACGAGGTGCCTAACAAGTACTTGCGTTCGTAAATCGCCCCGGCCATCATAGTGGGGTAGATATAGTCAGTGATGAACTCCTCACGCAAGTCCTCGATGTAGATCTTGCTGGCGCCCGATTTGAGCGCCTTCTCTTCCAGGCCGCTGAGCTCATCTCCCTGGCCAAGGTTGGCGGTGAAGCAGATCACCTGGCAGCCGTAGGTGTTCTTCAACCACGGCACGATGATGGACGTATCCAACCCACCAGAATAGGCTAGCACCACTTTCTTGATTTGATCGGTCTTGCGGGATGAGGACATAGACCAGCTCCTTCCACAGCAGCAAAAAGTCACACGCGGCGTCGAATCTCGTCGATTTCACGCAACAACGTCGCAATGTTGGCGGTCAGCTTGAACAAGTCGCTCGGCCGCAGGGGTTGCTTGGAGCGATCTCCGCTGCGTTCGTCCGGTTGGGTCAACATCCACGCGACCCCGGCGCCCAGGACGGCGCCCATCAGCGCGCCGGCGATCAAAATCATCCTTTGTCGTGGCCGCAGCCTCACAGTGCACCTCCTAGGGGGATTACATCATTATAATGGAGCTGGAATGTTTTGAGAAACCCACCCTATTGCCATTGCGACGACCAAAGCGCAAAATAGTAGGTGACGGCGGCGGTGAACATCAAACTATCGGTGCGATCCAGGATACCGCCATGGCCAGGTATCAGCGTGCCGGAATCCTTGACGCGCGCTTCGCGTTTGATCATTGAGACAGCCAGGTCGCCGAACGGGGCGATGCATGCGATCAAGACACCCAGGATAAGCCCGTGGACCACCCCGATGGTCCCATTCCAGTGCATAGCCAACGCGCCGACACCGCCACCGGCCAGAACCCCACCCAGAAATCCCCCGGCGATGCCCTCCCACGTCTTGTTGGGGCTCAGCAAGGGGGTCAGCTTATGACGCCCTACGGCTCGCCCGAGAAAATAAGCCCCCGAATCGCTCGCCCAGGTGACCAGCAGGGCAGCCGCCGTCCAGGCCAGCCCATCGGGCAACGCACGGAGCGAGACGAAAAATGAAAGCAACCATCCCACATAGAGTCCTCCACTGACGGTGAGCGCCCAATCCACCGTCGAAGAGCCGGGACGGTAGCGCAGGATTTGCCACGAAATGGAAAGGATCAAAATCCATACCAACCCATGGCGGACGATGTTGCGGCCGGCGAAAGCTGCGTCGAGCATGAACAGGACGATGATCGCATAGACAAAGAGCAGCGATACCCGATGACCGCTCGCCTGCATCATCAGCGTGAACTCGTAGCCGGCCAGGCCTGCCACCAACAACACCAGGGCGAAAAACACCCAACCACCAGCCCAGACTCCCAACCCGGCCACTATGCCTATGAGAATCGCGGAACGAATACGGGTAGCCAGCACGGATCCGTCCGCTTGAAACCTTTTGGGGTTAATTCTTCGGTTTGACGTCTCCAAAACGGCGTTCGCGCGTGCTGTAATCCACCAGAGCCTTGATCAGCTCTTCTTTGTCAAAATCCGGCCAAAGGACGGGGGTCACGTAATACTCCGCATAGGCAGCTTGCCAGATGAGGAAATTACTCGTGCGCAGCTCCCCACTCGTACGAATGATGAGGTCCGGATCAGGGCAATCGGCAGTGTAGAGATGACGGCTGATCAGCTCCTCGGTAACATCATCGGCGGTATAACCGGCCCGGATGATCGCCTTGACCGCGTCCACGATCTCTGCACGGCCACCATAGTTGAACGCGATGTTAAGGATCAACCGATCATTGTAGCGGGTCAGCTCGATGGCGCGCAAAACCTGCGCTTTGAGGCCTTCCGAGATACCTTCGAGCCGCCCAATATGACGCAGCTGAACACCTTCACGGTGCAGATCGTCGAGCTCGCGCCCGATCACGCCAGCGAAGATGTTGAGCAAGCCCTGGACCTCTTCCTCCGGGCGCTTCCAGTTCTCCGTCGAAAAGGCATAAATGGTGAGGATTTTGATGCCAAGCTCTACACATGCGCGCAGGACGCGGCGGATGTTCTCAACCCCGGCGCGGTGGCCAGCCAGGCGTGGCAATCCTCGCCGCTGCGCCCAGCGTCCATTCCCGTCCATAATGATGCCCACATGCTGCGGCACCCGGCTCAATGGGAGATCCATCGACGCACCGCCTTACAATTCCATAAGCTCACGCTCTTTAGCCTTGCCGATCTCATCCACCAACGCAATATACTTGTCCGTGAGCTTTTGCAGTTCCTCTTTGCCGGTAAAGAAGTCGTCCTCTGAGATCTGCTTTTCTTTCTCCAATCCTTTCAGGTCCTCCAAAGCGTCGCGCCGGCAGTTGCGCACCGCCACGCGCGCTTCCTCCACCCGTTTGGCCACCACTTTGGTGAGTTCGCGACGGCGTTCCTCGGTGAGCGGTGGGATGCTGAGCCGGATAATCTTGCCGTCGTTGACGGGTGTCAGGCCCAGATCGGACTGCAGGATCGCGCGCTCAATTTCCTTGAGAGCGCTGGCATCCCACGGCCGGATGGTGAGCAGCTGGGGCTCCGGCGCTGAGATGGAGGCCAGCTCAGCCAGATTGGTGGGCGTGCCATAGTAGTTCACCCGCACACGTTCCACTAACGCCGGCGAGGCACGGCCAGTGCGAATGCCGCGCAGGTCCACCTGCAAGGCCTCAATCGCCTTCTTCATCCGTTCTTCGGTCTCGCGAAGTAGTTGTTTGAGCACAGTGTCCAACCCCCTTTCCGCCGCAATGCTGCGGAGTGCATTTTCACGGGCCGATCAAGGTGCCGACGGGCTCACCCAACACAGCCCGCTCAATGCTGCCATCTTCCCACAGGTTCAGCACGATAATGGGCAGATGGTTCTCCTTGCACAACGAAATTGCCGTGGCGTCCAATACTTTGACCCCTAGGTTGAGAGCATCGAGATAGCTCAAGCTTTCGAAGCGTTGTGCCTGAGGATTGAGCATCGGATCCTCGGTGTACACGCCATCCACTTTGGTGGCTTTGATCAGCAATTCAGCGTCGATTTCGAGTGCGCGCAGGGCAGCGGCCGTGTCGGTGGTAAAGTAGGGGTTGCCGGTGCCTGCTCCCAAAATGATCACGCGCCCTTTCTCCAGGTGACGGACGGCACGCCCACGAATGTAGGGCTCGGCGACGGCGCGCATTTCGATCGCCGTCTGCACACGTGTCTCCAGACCGAGGCGCCCCAGCGCGTCGGCCAGGGCCAAAGCGTTCATGACAGTTGCCAACATACCCATATGATCGGCCGTGGTGCGGTCCATCCCGTGGGCCAATCCATCGCGGCCGCGCCACAGATTGCCGGCGCCTATCACTACAGCGACCTCCACACCATACGCGCGCACCGCCGCGATCTTGCCCGCCACAATGTCCGCTCGGTGAGGATCGATCCCGAAGCCCTGCGGGCCGGCCAGTGCCTCGCCCCCCATCTTGAGCAACACGCGATGATATTTCGCTTGAGGCATTGTCCCCCTACCCCACGATTGAACACTTAAAACGAGGCCAGAACTCGCGACGGTTCCGGCCTCGTTTGTCTCACTCGCCTGCGCCGAGTTCGTAGCGCACAAAGCGCTCCACGGTCAAGGGTGTGCCTAATTGTTTACTTTTCTGTTCGAGGAGATCAGCGATGCGCAAAGCGTCATCTCGAATGAAGGGTTGACGCAGCAGACACACCGCTTCATACCACTTGTCCAGCTTGCCGGCGATGATGCGCTCCTTGATTGCCTCGGGTTTTGGCTCGTCGGCAATCTGTGCGCGATAGAGCGCGCGTTCCGCTTCCAACACTGCGGATGGGATATCGGTCGGGGCGACATACTTGGGAGCGGCTGCCGCAACTTGCAGCGCCAGATCGTGCACCAGCTCGCGGAACGCAGCGCTCTCGGCCACGTGGGCATCGCCGGCCGAAACATGGAGGATCACTCCGATGCGGTCACCTGGATGAAGGTAGCCTTCGATCCAACCACTCCCGTCGCGTTGCAGACGCGCAAAACGGCGGATGATAATATTCTCGCCCAGCTTGGCCACCAGCGCGGTGAGCTGCTGGCCCACCGTGACACTCGGGTCAGGCGCGAAAGGGCGCTCCAGCAACGTTGCCACGTCTGAGATAGCAGGTTCGTCGCATAGTTGCTGTAACAATGCCTTAGCGAAGGCGCGAAAATCCTCAGTGCGCGCCACAAAGTCTGTCTCGCAATTGACCTCCAGGATGACCCCCCAACGGCCCTGGGCATCCACGTGCAGGCTCACCAATCCATCGTTGGCCTCCCGGCCGGCTTTCTTAGCGGCGGTGGCCAGGCCTCGCTCACGCAGAAAGAGGATGGCCTTGTCGAAATCACCATTAGACGCCTCCAAGGCCTTCTTGCACTCCAGCACGCCGGCGCCCGTCTCTTCGCGTAATCGCTTGATCATATCAGTGGTGATAGTCACGCTCATTGCCTCCTGAAAAGGACATCTCACTCAATTGTAAAGTTCAGCAAACCCTCTTTCCACCTTTCAATCTTCGTCTTCTTCCTCTTCTTCGTATTCATCTTCGTCCGCTTCGTCATCGGGTTCGAAGATGCGTCCTGTGGCGGGGGATGCGCTCACCTTTTCGGACGCGCGGCGCCGCACATAGGTCGCCCTGGCACGCAGGGTATCCTCCTCTTCCTCCAACTCTTCCTCAAACTCTTCCCACTCTTCCTCTTCTACCTCTACGCGCGCAGTTGCCCGCAGCTTAGCTAGTGTCGAGGGCCCAAGGTAGCGCTCTTGACCCTCTTCGGCGACAGCAAGTCCCTCCTCTTCGAGCTCAGCCGCCATCGTCTCCCGCAGGCGCAATCCCTCGATGGCGGCGTCGGCGATCTTACTCGCAATCAGCCGGATGGCACGGATAGCATCGTCGTTAGAAGGGATGACATAGTCGATCGGAGTAGGATCACAATTGGTGTCCACCATCGCAATCACTGGGATGCCCAGCGTATTCGCCTCGCGCACGGCATTGGCCTCGCGGCGCACGTCCACAACGAAGAGGAGATCGGGCAAGCGCAACATTTCCTTGAGACCGCCAAAACGGCGATTGAGGCGCGCGATCTCATATTCGAGCTTCGCCACCTCTTTCTTAGGGAGGTGGGCGAATTCGCCGCGCATCTGTTTCTTTTCCAGGTCGAGCAAGTAGTCGATGCGCTGCCGGATGGTACGCCAATTGGTGAGCGTGCCACCTAACCAGCGTTGGTTGACATAGGGCATCTCACACCGGCGGGCTTCTTCGGCAAGCGCATCCTGGGCCTGCTTCTTTGTGCCAACGAACAATATCGTCCCCCCTTTGGCCACCGTATCACGCACCAGCTCGTAGGCCTGCTGTAACCGGACGAGCGTCTGTTGCAGGTCGAGAATGTGAATCCCGTTACGTTCGGTGAAGATGTAGGGTTTCATCTTCGGGTGCCAGCGACGGGTGCGGTGACCAAAGTGGACGCCTGATTCCAGCAGGGCTTTCATGGTT
>JANXAX010000116.1 GCA_025062175.1 Anaerolineae bacterium
CCGATCAGACCACCACCTACCGCCTGGTGGCAGCCAATCCGAACGGGCGCAGCGAGAAGGCGGTCACCATCGAGGTGCGCGGGCTGCCGGTGATCCACCATTTTACCTGCTCCCCGTGCCAAGTGCGTGCCGGCGAGCCGGCCACGCTCAGCTGGGACTTAAGCGGCGGCGTGGCGGCCTACCTGGACGGCCAGGGGGTTGTCGCGCCGGGCAGCACGGTGGTCTACCCGCAGACCACCACCTACCGTCTGGAGGCGGTGGGCGAGCGCGGCAGCGTCGAACGCCTGGTGACGGTGACCGTCCTCGAAGGAGTGCAGCCCGATGTCATCCGTCACACGCTGGAGCAACTGGGCTACCGGGTGCGGGCGGTACATTTGCATCCGCTGGCCAGCGGCGGGCGCTCGTGGACGGTGGTGATGACCGCGGCATGCCCGGAGGCGCAGGCGTGCGCGCACGCGATAGCGGCCCAATTCTATTGGGGGCTCAAGGTGCTGTACGACAGCGGCGTGAGCGAGCCCCTGACGGTCGGCCTGTTCGACGGGGTGCGTTACACCACCTTCCTGACTGTGACCCCGGCGACGCTCGAGGCGTTTCTGCGCGGTGCGATCGACGGGCAGACGTTGTGGCGCTCCGGGCGCTGGAACGTCTGGGATGACTGGCACGGCCGCTGGCTCAACCTGGGACACTCCGCTTTCACGGCGAAGCTCTTTACAACGCCGCGCTTTGTGCACTAAGTCGCGAGCTCCGCGGGGATGATCTCGTAGAGATGCGGGGGCGGTGAGGGCGGGGAATCGCTCCACTGCCACGCATCGCGCAGTAGCTCGCGCGCCGCAGCCAGCCGGTCGGCGTGATTGGCGTACAACGTGAGCAGCGCTTCACCGCGCTCCACCGCGTCACCGATCTTCTTGTGTAACACGATGCCCACGGCATGGTCGATGGGGTCGTCCTTCTTTTCGCGGCCGGCGCCAAGCACCACGCTCGCCTGCCCGATCACCTGCGCGTCGATGGCAGCGAGGTAGCCGGCGCGCGGAGCGGGCAGCGGTTCGATCAGGGCCGCTTGTGGCAACCGCTCCGGATGCTCGAGCACGGTTGCGGCGCCCCCTTGGGCCGTGATCCAGGTGACGAACGTGTGCCATGCGGCGCCGCTCTCCAGTTGGCGCGCCAGCAGCGCACGCCCCGCTTCCAAGTTGGCGACGTGCCCAGCCAGCGCTAGCATCAGCGCCCCGACGGTCAGGCAGTGGTCGCGCACATCCGCCGGGCCTTCACCCCGCAGCACCCGGATCGCCTCGTGCACTTCCAGGGCGTTGCCGACCGCCTGGCCGAGCGGCTGGTTCATGTCGGCGAGGACGGCGGCCACGCGACGGCCGGCGGCTTGCCCGATGGCGATCATCAGCTGGGCCAGCTCGCGTGCCATCTCTAGCGTCTTCATAAAGGCGCCGCGCCCCACCTTGACGTCCAGGACGATGCCGGTCGCACCGGCGGCGATCTTCTTGCTCATAATGCTGCTGGCGATGAGGGGAATGCTCTCCACGGTGGCGGTCACATCGCGCAGCGCGTAGAACTTGCCATCGGCCGGCGCCAGGTCGGCCGACTGCGCGGCAACGACGATGCCGTGTTCGCGCAGCTGTCGGATGAACTGAGCGTGGCTGAGCGCGACGCGATAACCGGGGATGCTCTCCAGCTTATCAATGGTGCCGCCGGAGAAGCCCAGCCCGCGGCCGCTCATCTTGCCCACCGGCACACCAGCGCTGGCCACCAGCGGCGCCACCACCAGGGTGGTCTTGTCGCCGACGCCGCCGGTGGAGTGCTTGTCCAGCACCCATTCGGCCACCGCACGCAGGTCGAGCACTTTGCCAGAACGAGCCATGGCAAGCGTCAGGTCGGTCGTCTCGCGCGCGCTCATCCCGCGCAGCAGCACCGCCATGCACCACGCCGCCGCCTGGTAATCCGGGATGTGCCCTTCAGCATAGCCTCGGACGAAGAACTCGATCTCGGCCGTGGAGAGCTCCAGGCCGTCGCGTTTCTTGGCGATGATATCTACCGCGCGCATAGTCGATCCCCGACCCCCCTTCCTTGAGATAGAAAACTGTGCTCGAACGCTTAGAAAAATTATATCGTGATAAGATGAAGTTGTCATAATAGTGAACAAGGGAGGTGTTCCCAAAACCTGCCACGCTTCTTGCCTTTGCCTTCTATCTTGCTACAATCCTTGCGCGGAAGGGCGGAACATCCTTTGGTATCACAACGTCGTGAAGGTAGACGAAGCGGAACCATTCCCATCTATAGGAGCAGAGCACTGACGAGGAGGGAAGAAATATGAGGCAAAGCGAACTTTCGATGCGTTGGATCGGCGTCCTGGTGGCGCTGGCGGTGATGAGCGCCGCGGCGGGCCTTGCGCTTTTCGGCCCGTCGGCGGCCTTGGCGCAAGAAGAGCAGCCCGGCACCATCACCGTCGTGGGCGAGGGCAAGGTCACCATCAAGCCGGACATGGCCCAGGCCACCATCGGTGTGGATATCACCCGGCCGACGGTCAAAGAGGCCAGCGCCGAGGCATCCCAGGTGATGAACAGGGTGCTCGGCGCGCTCAAGGAGCTGGGCGTTGCGGAGCGTGATATGCAGACGTCCGGTTTCAGCGTCTGGCAGGAGCGACCTTACAATCCCGATGGCACACAGGGCCCGCCGGTCTATCACGTCACCAATCAGCTCAACGTCACCATCCGCAACCTGGAGAATTTAGGCGCCGTGTTGGACGCGGCGATGAATGCCGGCGCCAACAACATTTATGGGGTCACCTTTAGCCTCTCGGACACCGCGCAAGCGGAGGCAGAAGCGCGCCGCAAGGCGGTCGAGAACGCCCGTGCTAAGGCCGAGGACCTCGCCCGCCTGACCAACCTGCAGCTGGGTGAGGTGCTCAGCGTCAGCGAGGTGATCGGCGGGGTCAGCGGCGGCTACTATCCCGGCGTTCAGAGGGTCGAGGGAATGGGCGGCGGTGGCCCGATTGTGCCGGGCGAATTGGAGATCACCATACAGCTGCAGGTGACCTACAGCACGGTGCGCTAAACACGCGAGGGACAGGGAGTGGTGGACACTCCCTTGTCCCTTTTTGGGAGCCTGCTCATAGTGTACCAGCGCGTCGGTCTTGTTCGTGTCCCATGGAGGATGTTACTCGGGGTCGTCCTGTCTGGCATCATAGCCGGCGGCGCGTTTGCGCTGTGGCATTGGCTGATTGTCGACCTGCCTTCACCCGAACACCTCTATTGGTACACCTCTGTCCCTTCTACGCGCATCTACGACCGCAACGGCCGGCTGCTGTATGAGATTCTAGACCCGCACAAGGGCGCCCACGCGCCGGTGCCGCTGAGCGCGATCCCCAAAGCGTGCATCCAGGCCACGCTGGCGACCGAGGACGCTAGCTTCTACACCAATCCGGGTGTGGACGTCTGGGCGATCCTGCGTGCGGTGTGGGTCAACCTGCGCGGCGGTGAGGTGCTCTCCGGCGGCAGCACTATCACCCAACAGCTGGCACGCAACTTGCTGATGACGCCGGAGGAGCGCAGCCGCGTCTCATTGGAACGCAAATTGCGCGAGGCGGTCCTGGCGTGGCGCTTGGCGCGCACGTACAGCAAGGACGAGATCCTCACCCTCTACCTCAACGAGACCTACTACGGCAACCTGGCCTATGGCATAGAGGCGGCGGCGCGCACTTACTTCGCCAAGAGTGTGAGCGAGCTCGACCTGGCCGAATGTGCCATGCTCGCTGGTCTGCCGCAATCCCCGGCACGTTACAATCCATTGGAGAATCCGGGCGCCGCCCGTAAGCGCCAGAGGGTGGTGCTCAACTTGATGGTCAAACACGGCTTCATCACTCCCCAGGAGGCCGACCTGGCGGCGCGTGAGGACCTAGCCTTCGCCGCGGCGCCGTTTCCCATCCGGGCGCCGCACTTTGTGATGTTCGTGTGGAGTCAGTTGGAGCGCGAGTTCGGCCGGGAGGCGCTCTATACGCAAGGGCTGCGCGTCCACACCACCCTCGACCTGGACGTGCAGGATACGGTGCAGCGCATCGTGCGCTATCGCCTGGCGCAGCTAAACGCGCGGCGCGAGGGGCAGCCGCCGCGCAATGTGCGCAACGCCGCGGTCGTGGTGCTGGACGTGCACACCGGCCACATCCTGGCGATGGTGGGCAGCCCGGACTACTTCGACCCGCGCATCGACGGGGCGGTGAATGCGACGCTGGCCCCGCGACAACCCGGCTCCTCAATCAAGCCGCTCACCTACGCCGTGGCGCTGGATCCACAGCGTCCCAATCCGCTCACCCCCGCCACAGTGCTGATGGACGTGCGCACCGCCTTCGTGACGCGCGAGGGCGATCCCTATGTGCCGCAGAACTACGACCGGCGCTGGCGCGGGCCAGTGCTGCTGCGTCAGGCGTTAGCTGCCAGCTACAACCTGGTGGCGGTCAAGGTGTTGGAGTACGTGGGCCTCGACGCCATGATCCGGCTGGCGCGCACAATGGGCATCACCACCTTCGATGACGCGGACCGCTTCGGACTGGCCCTGACCCTGGGCGGCGGCGAGGTGCGGCTGTTGGAGCTCACCGCGGCCTATGCCGCCTTCGCCAGCGGCGGCTATCGCGTCGAACCGGTGGCCATCACCCGCATCGAGAACGCCCGCGGCGCCGTGCTCAAGCGCTTCGTCCCTCCGGCCCGTCCGCGGGTGCTGGACGAACGGGTGGCCTATCTCATCAGCGACATCCTGAGCGACGACCAGGCGCGTGCCCCGACCTTCGGCGAGGGCAGCCCCCTGCGTCTGTCGCGGCCAGCCGCCGCCAAGACCGGCACCACCACCGACTGGCGCGACAACTGGACGCTCGGCTACACCCCCGACCTGGTGACGGGTGTCTGGGTGGGCAATGCCGACAACGCGCCGATGCGCCACGTGAGCGGCATCACCGGGGCAGCGCCCATCTGGCACGACGTGATGGAGGAGCTGCTTAAGGGCCGACCGGTGCGCTGGTACGACCCGCCGCCGGGCCTGGTGCGAGTGTCGGTGTGTGCCGACAGTGGCCTGCTCCCGGTCGAATCCGATCCGCCGACGACCATCCAGCTGGCCCGCGCTGGGCATGAGACCGCGGCGACATCCGCCGTGCGCTATCCAGCGACCTGTCCGCGCCGGATCGAGGAGTGGTTCATCGCCGGCACCGAACCGACCCGGCGCGACGACTGGCACTGGTGGTACCGCCTCGACAAGCGCAACGGCCTGCTGGCCGGACCGCAGTGCCCTGCGCTGTATGTGACCTATCGACGCTACACACTCTACCCCGCCGAGGCGCAGGAGTGGGCACGCCGTCAGGGCATCCCGCAACCGCCCGAGCGCTATTCGCCTCTTTGCCCATTGCCTGGTACAATTTCCGCAGTGCAACCAAACGGCGCGTATGGCGGTGCCCATGTCGCGCCGCCCACGGCGCTGGTCATGCTCAGTCCAGACGAGGGAGCACGTTATCGCTTCTCCGCGGAGATCCCGCCTATGGCGCAACGGCTGGTGGTGCATGTCCGTCCGGTGGACGGGGTCGTCCCGCGCCAAGTCACCCTGCTGGTGGACGGGCAACCGTTGGCGACGGTGACGCGTCCGCCGTATCGGGTCACCTGGACGATGCGCCCCGGCCGGCACACCTTCGCCGCCCAAGGAGTGGACGCCGCCGGCCGGCCGTTGCACAGCAACACAGTGCATGTGGAGGTGACGGAATAACGTTCAGGGTACCCATGGCATTTCGAGGAGAAGTAGGCTGGCGACTGCAGTCACGCTGGACGGGCGTGTCGCCGAGGAGACACCCGGCGGAGACACCACCATCCCCGGCCGTCACACCATATATCCCAGCCGCGACCGTCGGGGAACGGTGCCATTCCCGCTTGCTGACGCGCGCGGCTCGGTCCGGCAATCCGCGCCGCTCTCAGCCGTGCAGAATGCGCCGGAGACGATAGCATCATTTCACACCTTTTGTGTACACAAGTGGTTTCACATGGCACTCGACAAGGGAAACGAGAGGAGAAGAGTACGATGAGCACCAACAGGCATACCATGCTGTCACTGGTGGTGGTCGTGAGCATCTTGGTCAGTGCGCTGACGCCGGCCGCCGCGCCCAGCGCGTTGGCTCAGACGACCTCTGAGCCCCTGTACCCGCGCGTGCTGCAGTTCTCGCCGGTGCCCACCGAAGAACACCCTCTGGACGCGCCCATCCAAATCACATTTGACCAACCGATGGACGCGCCCTCGGTCGAGGCTGCCTTCCGCATCGAGCCGCCGGTGGAAGGCAGCTTCAGCTGGCCGATGCCGCACATTATGCAGTTCAAGCCCACGCTGCCGTGGCAGCGCGCGACGCGCTATGTCGTCACCTTAGAGCAGACCGCGCGCAGCCTCGCTGGGGTGCCGTTGCGCGAGCCGGTCACCTTCCGCTTCAACACGGTGGGCTATCTAGAGGTCAGCACCGTGCAGCCGGCGCCCGGCGCCACCGAGGTGGCCACCGACGCCATCGTCACCGTGACGTTCAATCGACCGGTGGTGCCTCTGTCCGCCCTGGAGGAGCCGGCGCGCTTGCCTCAGCCGCTCACATTCGATCCACCCTTGACCGGCAAAGGGGAATGGCTCAACACCTCGATCTACACCTTCGTGCCAGACCTGGGCTTCGACCCGGCCACCACCTACCGGGTGCGCGTCAGCAATCTGCAGGACCTGAGCGGCGGGGTGCTGAAAGAGGATTTCGTCTGGGAGTTCACCACCATCATGCCGGCAGTAGTCGCCACCGACCCAGCCCCAGATGACATCTATGTAAGCATCCGGCCCACCATCCAGGTGGCCTTTAACCAGCCGATGAATCGGCGCGCCGTCGAGGCGGCCTTTCGCCTGCACGATGGAGCGACAGGTGAGATCATCTCTGGCCGTTTCGACTGGAAATCGGAGGGTATTCCGCGCCCACGCCCTCGCCAGGAGGAGTACTACTACTCTGAGGAGGACAGCCAAGGGCCGCCGATTGTAGGCGTGGAGACGATGCTGTTCATGCCGGATCGAGCGCTCGAGTTCGGCACGCAATACACGGCCAGCCTGCCGGCCGGTGTTCCCGCGGCGCGCGGCACGGTGCGCACAGCGAAAGATTACACTTGGAGCTTCACCACCATCGAGTATCCGCGCATCGTCAGCACGACCCCAACCGACGGCGAGCAAGCGGCCGACCCGTGGGGCGGGTTGGAGGTCACCTTCTCCAGCCCGATGAACCCCGATTCAATCAACAACAACTTTATCATCACACCTGCGATCACCCCTACCGAGGTGTACACCTACTGGTGGAACAACAACACCAAGCTACAACTCTCCTTCCCGATGAAGCCGAGCACCGAGTATCAGGTGGTGTTCAACCGCAACCTCGAGGGACGTGACGGGCAGAAACTGGGCCGGGATACAGTGATTCGCTGGCGCACGCGCGCTGCCGACCCCAACATCT